>SBBD01000195.1 GCA_005239845.1 archaeon
CCGCCATTACAAAAAAAGGGTCCTCTTTCTCTTCCAGCGTTTTATTGGCTGCGGATGGTGTGAGTTCCCTTGCCGCAAAAAAGCTCGGTTTTCCTCCCTTCCAGCCGTCGGATTTGGTGCTTTCCTACCAGGCTGAATTTGAAAAAGCAAGGGTGCCGGACCGGGAGATGGTCGACGTATTACTGGACACCGTTGCCTACAAAGATTTTTTCGCCTGGACGATTCCCGTGAATGAGGAAACGCTGCGCGTAGGAGTTGCGACCACGGACATGAAAAAAATAAACCTTGCCAGAGAAGCCGCATTCCAAAATCCGTTCATTGCCGAGCAACTGGCGGGCGCATGCAAAACATTCGATTTCTATTACACGATTCCTCTCCGCTATCGAAAACAAACCCAAAAAAAATTTGGAGACGCTTACACTTTGCTTTTGGGGGATGCCGCGGGCCAGGTGAAGGCCACCACGGGAGGAGGTGTGATTTTTGGAAGCAAATGTGCAAAAATAGCTGCGGAGGAAGCACGGGCTTACTTAGCTGGGGAAAAAACAAATTTGGATTACGAACGGAAATGGCGTAAGGAACATGGCCGAGTGCTGGACCTCCACTATTTCGTCCACCGCGCGTACCGCATGCTGAATAACGACCTGGTGGATCTTGCCGTGAGCATGGGCAGCCTGCTGGGCATCAACACGCTGCTGGAAGAGCGTGGGGACATGGACTACATTTTAAGATAAGTGGAAGCGGTCCCCCGTATTCGATTCCCAACCTTTATATTTTTCGTTTTCCCTTTCTTGCGTATGGTTTACGGCCCCGACCCGCATTTGTGGACCAGGAAAGAACTTGAACACGCCGAGCGTGCCTTGAAGCTGTACGCGAAGCGGCCGAGATCGGAGCAAGAACATTATCTGAGGGTGGCGGGGGAGTTGCAGCGTCTGACCCAAATCCATCGTTTGGGCCCTGCGGGAGAAAACGCCGTGTTGGCAGCACTCTACCACGGGGTTCCCCTTGACACCCTGCGCCGATATTCCCGTAGTCTCCGGACGGATGTCTTGCGCTTGGTTGAAGACTATCAAGCTATGGGCAAATTGAGTCCGAAGCAGATGCTGTCCGTTCCCCATTTAGTTACTTTCTTCAAACAAAGCCTTTCCGATCCCCGAACGTTCCTCATTCGCACCGTGGACACGTACGAGCGGTTGGAGCATGCCCAGCAGTATAAAATTCCCGCTTCTCAGCATCGGCAAAATGCCCAGGCGTTGCTTCACGTGTTTTCACGGATTGCCCAAGCAGGCAATTTCCAGCGCTTGAGCGGCGACATAGAAGAACTCGCTTTCCGTTCCTTGGCTCCTGACGCGTATCGGCGCATGCAGTCGGCCATGCGCGACTATTTGCCTGCGGAGGAAATGGCACGCATGGAAAACGAGGGCTTGAACTTGTTGGAAGAGGCCGTAAAGAAAGCCATGCCGAACGCGCTCGTGTTGCGCCGGTCGGAAAAGGCATTGGAACCCCTGCGCGTCGGTGCCCCCGTTGTCCTCTTGGAAGTCCGCAGGAAAAGCGTCTGGAGGACCTTTCGAAAGCTGTACCGAAGTGAACCCAATTTTTGGAGCATGAACTGGCAAACCATCGGCGCTGAAGACATGCGGCGAAGAATCCGGGAATACTATAAGCGGCGTCGTCCCGGCGAAGCGGTTGAAGAGCCCGGATTGAAGGACCTGGTCGCGTTCCGGGCGGTTCTGCCTGGGCCGGCATGGGAGAAAGAGGGAAAAAGACCGAAAACTGCTGCGGAAGAAGAGGAGCAAAGCAGGCGAAGCGTACGGGTGCTCCGACAAAAATTGCTGGACGTCATCTCCACAAGAGACCAGTCTAAAGGGAAACGGCTGGAAACCCGGGACTACGACCTATTCCCCCGTGCAGGATACCGAAGCATTCACGTACGCTATCGGCGCCCCGGCACCAACTGGTGGTTCAATTTCCAGTTAAGGGATACGGCAATGCATCGGGAAGCCGAATACGGACAAGCAAGACACGCTGCCTACAAAGAAGAGGAGGGCGCGTTTGTTTTACCGCGCCTGCAGGCCGCCCTCCAGATCGCCCACCAAGGCACCCTGTCTCTCGAGCCCGAAGAGCGGAAAAATTTTGTTCAAGCATTTTATGACGCCTTGTGGCGGCGCTTCTACGTTCACAAGGACATCCACGGCAACCCCATCGTGGTCCCCCTCAGCAACGATCCTTCCAAGCCCACGAATTGGCTGGATGCCACCATCCACCACTATAAAAGCATGAGGCGGGAAGATTGGTGGAAAGTCGTGGGAGTAAAACTGGGTGGTGAAAAAGTGCGTATGAGCACTCCTGTCCCCGACCCCCAGCATCTCAAGGATGTGGCAGTAGAGTTTATTGAAGACCCTCACCGCACGCCCCACCACTCCATTTCAAGAAAGGTCTACGACCGCCTTGCGCTCCCTACCTCCCGCGACGTCCTCATGAAGCATTGGCTTAGATACCCTCAATCCTCTCCTCTACATCTTGCCGAGGAACCGAGAACGCTGGCCCCGACCGCTAAAAGAACGACCTCTAAAAGAAAGCGCAAATCGCACAAGTAAGCATTGGTTTTAAAGCGTGCACAGAAAACTATTCACAGGATAGCATGCTTTCCAAGGAAGTGCTCAAAAAAGACTTTGCGAACGACTACAAACGCTATTACGAGGTCGAAGTGTTCAGGAAGGAAGGGTTTAGCCGCAAGATCTGTTCCACGTGCCAGAAGGCCTTCTGGAGTGTTGGTACGGAAGAAAATTGCGGGGATTCCTACCACAACGACTATGGTTTTATTGGGAAAAAGCGGGGAAACGACCAACTGGACTACGCTTCCTTCTGGAAAAAGTTTGCTGACTTCTGGAAAAAGAGAGGCCACGAGATCGTTCCGCGTTATCCCGTCATTTCCAGATGGCGAGACGACCTCTACTTCACGATTGCCAGCATCGTGGACTTCCAGAGACTGGAGAGAGGCAAAGTGGTGTTCGAATACCCCGCCAACCCTCTAATGGTCCCACAGATCTGCCTCCGTTTCGTGGATATTGCCAATGTAGGGGTGACGGGACGGCACTTGAGTTGCTTCACCATGGCCGGCCAGCACGCGTTCGTGGAAAAAGGAATGAAAGGCGGCTACTGGAAAGACGAATGTTTGCAGTACAACTACGAATTTTTGCGGGAGGTTTTGAAGATTCCAGGAGACGAAATTTCCTATGTCGAAGACTTGTGGAACATGCCTGATTTTAGCGCCTACGGTCCTTCCATCGAGAGCTTTGCTGGAGGACTGGAACTCGTCAACAGCGTGTTCATGAACTACCGGTGGGCGAACGGCAGGCAGGAGGAACTGGACACGAAGGTCATTGACGTGGGGTGGGGTTTCGAGCGCTTGTTGTGGTTTTACAACGGCACTCCCTCCGTTTATGACTCATTGTTCAAGGAAGAAGTCGAATTCATGAAGAAGAAAACAGGGCTGAGGATGGCTGATCATTTGTTCTTGAAC
>SBBD01000154.1 GCA_005239845.1 archaeon
GCGGCAGGCGCCATCAGGACGTCGCGCTCTTGGACTTTCTGCAGAATTTGTTGCCGCAGGTCGCTCATCTCGTCCCTCCCCCTCGTCCCTTCCCTAAAGCAGGAACTCCTATCCCCCGAATCTTTAAATAGGCTATACTTCATTTCAATTGGAGGATGCTGCCTTGCCGTTACCCCACCTGAATCACGTGCTCAAGGAAATAGTTGCCGAGCAAAAACCCGCGGACCGGCGGCTTTCGCTTACGCATACGCACGAAAAGGAGTTGACGGCGTTGCGCCTACAGCACGATAGCCTCGTAAGCGCCGCAAAGAACGCTTCCTCTGCCCGCGCTCGCGCACACGCCAAACGTGACGCGCTCACGCTTGCCGCCCGCCTGCAATCCATTGCCACGCATATGCAAACCCCTCTCCAGCCGGCTCATGTGCGCCGCATTTTCCAGACCTATTTCCCGGAAGCCACTGACTTCATCAGGGAGCGGGTAGCCGCATTGCATTCCCGCGATTTTCCTCCGAGTCTGCACGAGGCAGACGCGCTGTTCCGCGCTTTAGCCTACCGGAAACCCCAGCCCACTTCTGAGCCCCTCTCGCCCGCTGCCATAAAGCGGCTGGTCGATTTGCTCTTGCCCGTCCGCCAGTAGCACCTGCGCCTTTTCCCCAGTTGCAAACCTATTTATGTGCCCGTTGTTAAGCCCTGTATTAATATGCCGGAAGAGCACTTGCAGAGTATTGCGCGCGAAATCGCTGAGCGCACGCCGAGACGGCAACGAATTTTGACGGTGAACGAACTCCGCGTCCTCGATGGGCTACGCCAAGAAAGCGGCCGCCTCATGCAAGCCGTATCGCGGGCGATGGATGAACGAGAAAAGCAATTACTTTCGGAACAGTTGAAGTTTTCGCGCAGGGAGCTACGTAGGGCGGAACTGCACATGACGGTACCCTTTCATGCGAGTGAAGCCCGCCTTCTTTTCCACCTCCATTTTCCGGAAGCGGTGCCTCACATCGAGGATCGCGTGAAGGACCTTGCTTCGAGGCAGATGCCCTTCAGCTTGTACGAGGCGGAACAGTTGTACAACGCACTCGTGCACTACCGGCAAGAAAACGGCCAAGGGCCGGTGCCTGAAACACACCTCAAGGACTTAATCAACAAGCACCTTCCTCGCTGGGTCTAAGGCGGTAGCCGCTGCTTCCCCTCGCAAGCTTTTTATTCGAGGCTAAAGTGAAAGGATACGGTCGTTATGCTGAGGCCTTCTCCTGTGAACTCGAATTCCGCCGCATTTCTTGTTTTATTGGCTGCTGTTTTTTCCCTGGTCCCCCTTGCTCCTGCGGCGGATTCGGACGATGTCCCCCCGTTGCCTCCGGAAGAACCCCTCGTTTCCGTCGTTGCCACTGCCGTCGTTTCCGTGAGCTACATCGAGTTCAATGAGCGGGAGATCCAGCGCCTGGAAAACCAGCTGGTGGCCATGCAGGAAGCCGGGGAAGACGTTTCGGACGCGCGAGCGCTCATCGAGGCAGGCAAGAACCTGAAGGGGCAGGGCCTGCAGCGCGAAGCCGATGCCGTGTTCCGGCAGGCCGAGCTCTTGCTTTCCTCCTCCAGGGTTAATGCGGAAGCGGAATTCGGTTCCCGCCTGGTGGTGGTGGCTTT
Source organism: archaeon (assembly GCA_005239845.1). Taxonomy (GTDB): domain Archaea; phylum Micrarchaeota; class Micrarchaeia; order Norongarragalinales; family SBBD01; genus SBBD01. The sequence continues at coordinate 1,642 of SBBD01000154.1, forward strand.
CCTCTGCCTCTTGCTTCTTGCCTTGCTGTACCTTCCGTGGCAGGAGAAAATCGGGCGTTTCCGGGAACGCCTGCACGGCCCCATGCAAGAAAACGTTTCCAGCACTAGAAAAGGGAAGCGTTAGCTTTTTTTTCTCTTCCGCACTCCTATTCCTATCGTTAAGTTCAGGCCGGGGTTTTCTGCATGGCTTTGTCCCTCGTATTGGGTTTCGAGTCCACGGCGCACACGTTCGGCGTCGCTTTAGCGCAAGGGAATGCAAAAAAACCGTTTTCCGCCTCCACGAACGTGCTTGCCAACGTTTCCAAAAAATATCCTTCAACGGCAGAGGGATTCATTCCGAGAAAATTGGCCGATTTTCATGCCAAAAACTATCCGGGCTTGCTGAGGGCTTGTTTCGGGCAGGCCGGGGTTTCCCCTTCCGATGTCGATGCGGTGGCCTATTCGTACGGGCCGGGGCTGGGGCACTCGCTGCACGTGGGCTTCATTGCGGCTAAGTCCTTCGCCGTTTCTCAACGCATTCCGTTCTTGGGCGTGAACCACGGGTTGGCGCACGTGGAAGTCGGACGGTTTTTCTGCCAGCTCTACGAACCGCTGGTCCTCTACGTTTCCGGAGGCAACACGCAAATACTTTCTCTTGAGAATGTGGCCAGAAAGGGCGCGTATGTGAACAAGGCGGAGAGACAGGGATTGTCTGGCTCCAAGCAGTATGTTACTCTAGGGGAGACGCTGGACATCGGGGTAGGCAATTTTTTGGATTTGGTAGGAAGGCACTTGAAGCTCGACCCTCCTGATGCGGTGGGAGTCCTGCGCCAGGCACCGGGTGGCAGGCTGCTGTCGCTTCCGTACGTGGTCAAGGGTATGAACGTTTCGTTTACGGGGCTGCTGACGGCCGTAAAACGGCTTCCTTCCTCCACTCCAAAACAGGACGTATGCTTTACTGCTCAAGAAGTCGCTTTTTCCATGCTTTGCGAAACGCTGGAGAAGGCGCTGGTGTTCACGGGGAAAAAGGGAGTGTTGCTGGTGGGAGGGAACGCCCGCAATGCGCGGTTGCAGGAAATGGTTTCCTTGGTGGCCCAAGAGCATGGCGCGACGTTCGGGGTGCCCCCCTTCGAGTATTGCGGGGACAACGGCGGAATGATTGCGCTGACGGGGCTCATGCAATGGGGGGCAAAATACGGTTTCGACCGCATGCCGAACCAGAAAGTACGGGTGGAGCAAGAGCACGTGTTGTGGTAATACACGGATTACGGCGCATACGCTTGAATCGCTTGAGCGGTTTCTTCGTAGCCTCGCTTCTCTCTCGCCAGTCTTTCCAGGAAGCGCTTGCGCCTCTCTATTTCTGCGAAGAGTTCCGTTGCGCTGATTCCTAACGCGTGCTGTAGGCGCCGAACCACTTCGCTTTTCCCTTTCGCTTGCATGTTGGCTGCCGCCAATTTTTGCGAAGGGGGATCCCATTCAAACAGGGGGCGGACTTTTTGTTCTGCTACCTCTGCAACCTCGGTCACTCGGCGGGTTTCCTTCCACTGCTTTTTTCCCTCGTCATAGACGCTTTGCCGCCGCAGCACCACCAGCACGTCCATGGAATCCAGTTCGTATGGCGGGATGCCGAGGGATTGGAGGCGATGCAACGCTTCCTTGGCGGTTCTCGCGTGGAACGTGGCATAGGTTCCTTTGGCTTGCCCTGCGGAAAGCGCCTCGAACAAGGCGCGCGTCTCCTCTTCCGTCCTGACTTCCCCGACGAGAACGCGGTCCGGCCTCATGCGCAGGGTGTCGTGCACGAGCTGCTGCATCGAAACCTGGCTCTCTGGGCTTGCCACTAACTTGATTTGGTGTGGGTGAAGCACGCGGATTTCCGGGGTTTCTTCTACTACGAGGATGCGCTCGTTGAATGGGACAAAGACAAGGAGGGCGTTGAGCAGCGTGGTCTTTCCGCTCCCCGTGTTGCCTGCAATCAGCAGGTTGAGGTCGGACTGCAAGGCTAGCCAAAAAAACGAGGCGGCCTCCGCGGAAAGAGTATGGTTGCCCACCAGTTCGGGAATCGCATACGGCTTTTCCTTGAACTTGCGGATGGTTAGCACGGTGTTTTCGAGGGTCAGTGGAGGCAAGACGGCGTGCAGGCGGTCCCCGTTCGGCAGTACGGCGTCCAGGCGCGGCGTATGGAACGAGAGCCTCCTTCCGAGGGCGCGCGCCATCTTGTTGGCCGTGTCTACGATTCCTTCTTCCGATAGAAAACATGCATTCGTTCTCTTCCACCCTTTGCCTTTGACGTACACTCTCAAGGGTTCCTTTGCCCCCAGCACGGCGATTTCTTCGAGGGAAGGGTCTTGCAGCAGTGGCTCCAAAACGCCATAGCCTGCCAGGTTCATGTGCGCCAAGCGGCACAAAGTGTCTGCTCGCGCCAGAGGCAGAGGAAGGTTCCTTTTTTCACAGAGCCGCACGAGCTGTTTATGGACGTCTTTTTCCCCAATGGTGGCATGGCCGCCTTGCTGTTTCAACGAGCGGTGGAGCTGGACGTACAGCTCTTCTTCCCTTTCATTCAAGTGGAAACGATGGTCCATCTCGTATTCGGCAGGCGTCCCGAACCGGATCGTCCAGCCCATGATGCGGCGGGCTTCTTCTCCTGCCCGGAACGGTTTTCTCGGTAAGGCGGCCTCTTCGCTTTCGCGAGGCTCTTTTGCAAGCGCCGTTTCTGGGCCTTTTTCCTGAACTTTCACCCTGCACTTGTGCTTGTGGCTCTTGTTAATCTTTAGGTAAAACGCAAATCAACTAATAGTTTATTTCTTTATTTATTTCAACTCAACGAGAAAAGA
>SBBD01000106.1 GCA_005239845.1 archaeon
CCTTCTACCACTTCGGCCGCCATCACGTTTGACACGAATTTGAACACTTCCAACGCGTGGGTGGAATACTGGCTTGTTTCCAACCCGAATGCTCCCCAAAACACGACGCCGTTCAACAGCACGTTCGACGAAAACCACTCCATTCCCCTGTCGGGTCTTGCCTCGAGCACGCAGTACGAATACCGTGCGTGGGCCACGAACGGCTCGCAAATCGTGCACGGCAGCAATTTCACGTTTACTACGCTTGCAGCCACGTGCGTGAATTCGTGCGGCACCACGCTCTCCGCTCCGGGTCCTTACCAGTTGTGCAGCAACATTGCATTTACGAGCGCTGTCCAAGCCGCTCAACCCTGCATCTTCGTCTCTTCCAATGACGTGGACTTCACGTGCAACGGTTACTCGATGTCCGACGGAGGCTTCGGGGGCACGGCTTTTGAAGTGCGCAATGTGGCCAACAACGTCGTCATCCGCAACTGCCCTACCTCCAACTTCAACACGGCACTCTTCGCAAACTCTGCAAACAACGTGTGGTTCGACAACGGCACCATCACTGCCAACGGCGCCGCAGGCAAGGTGGCCGTCAACTTAACCAATTCTTCCTTCGCCAAAATATCCAATTCCCGCATCACGAGCGTGTACGACGTCCTCCAAACGCTTACTTCGCCTAAGTTCAACTTCTACAACAACAATGTAATGAGTTCCCGCCGCCTCCTGGCCAATGTCACCGACGGCGTCATCCACAACAACTCGTTTGCGTTGATTTACAACCTGGACTTATCCAACAGCCGAAACTTCTCCCTTACCAACAATTCCATCAAGCATACGACGGCCGTGGCGGTTAGCGGCCTGCTCCGCATCTCTCCCGCTAATGATAGCACGGTTGCTTACAACAACTTTTCCGAGCAAAGCATCAACTTGGCTCTGGATGCCGACCCCTTGTTGTACATGAACAACGTCAACAACCTTACCATCAAAGACAACTTGTTCCACAACTGGACTTCGAGCGGAACTGCCGTCGGCATTTACGGCACCAGCAGCAACTTGTTGTTCGATTCCAACTACCTTACCAACGATTTCGTGGGCGCCGGCTACTCCCTTGCCGTAGTGTATACCAATTACGGCATAGGTACCCCCGTCCCGCAAAACAATACTTTCTCCAACAACTTCATAAAAACCGCTTCAGGCGTCGGCTTTTACATCAAGAACAATTGGAACCTCCAAGTCGTAGGAAACACCATTCAAAACTTGAGCCGGGGCACGGCGTCGCCGAGCGGAACGACGGGAATAGGCATGTACGGCGAATCGGGTGGTGGTCCCTATTTCCCCTACCTGTACCGCGTCAACGTATCGAACAACACCATCATTGGAAGCAATAACCTCGGCATTCAAAGAAACGGTTCCGCCGGTATCTACATCGGCTTTGCGAACTATACGAACATAACGAACAACGTCGTCACCAATTTCAGTTACGGCCTTTGGCTGGCTGGCACGTGGCTGTCCAGCATAAGCGGAAACAACTTTGACGCGTACAACGACAGCATCCTTCTGGACTGGAAATACGGCGGCCCCATCAATTATTCCGTAATTCAGAACAATGTCTTGACGCTGCAGCCTGGAGCGGAGTGCGCCATGCAATTGTGCGGCAACATGACCGCGTGTTCCGCGTGCCCCGCTTCTTTCACTGGCGGAAACTGCTCGGCCATCAGCATTAGCGGCAACAATCTCGAGACGTGCACGACGCCCTGACTTCCTGTATTACCTCCTGCTTCGCTCGTCGCCGTAACTTTTAAAAGTCGCCTTGCATTCGTTTTTCCATGGCGAATCAAGAGGCCAAGTCCCAGTCTGCCATCGAATACCTGCTTTTGGTGGGCGTGGCGCTCTTCACCCTCTACGTCTTGCTGAGCAGCGTCCGCATCCTCTTCTATGCCTCCGGTCCTGCCGGCATTACCGCGGGAAGGATTGCCACGCTGGAGGCCACGCTCGGCCAAATCCCAACGATTAGCGGCCAAGTCACTATTACCCCGACGCCTCCCGCCTGCATCGTGGGAGATCCCTGCGGCTCCGTCTGCTCTGCAGACTTCCTGTCCACTTGTCCGCAAATCTATGACGCGAACTGCCAGTGCGTCACCGATTTTGCCTCGTGCTCTTCCTGCGGAACAAGTACGTATACCAATAATTCGTGTCCTCCGGACTTCATTCCCACGGGCCCCGGATGCGCGACCACCTGCGCGACCACCTGCAGCGGTGGCGTCTGCGACATGCCCTGTACGCCTCCTCCGTGCGACAACTTGGACTGCCAGTACATTCCTCCGGGCTGCGTCTCTTCATGCGGGTGGGCCATTAACGCTCCCGGCCACTACGAGCTGTGCCAGAACCTCCAACTGGCCGCTTCAGGCACGTGCATCCAGATTACGAGTCCCGACGTGGAACTGGACTGCAAGGGCTATTCCCTGTCTTCCAGCTCCGGGATTACGGGAAGAGGCATTGAAGTGAAAAACACGAACAGCAACGTCACCGCGAAAAACTGTCTCTTGAACTATTTCAACGAGTCCTTGGTCGTCTCGTCCTCTTCCAACGTTGTACTGGAAACCCACGCTATCGACGGAGGCAGCCTTCCCTATCAGGACGGGCTCACCCTCACGAATTCGAGGAACGTCTCCTTCACGAATTCGCAAGTCCATAACGTGCAAGCGGCTTTCGAGGCTTCTGGCGCCCAAGAATTCCGCTTTTCCAACAACACGGTCACCGGCTCGCGGCGCATCGCGGCCAGCGCTTCCCGCAATAGCACCTTCTTCAACAACTCGCTGGGCTTGTCCGGGGGCGTGCGCCTGGATTCCGGGAGCAAGAACATTTCCTTCCTAAACAACACGCTCCAGCACCTTCCCTCGGCGGGCGGCGTCACCTCTCTCGCATTTTACGACGTGAACGATAGCGTCGTGGCCTTCAACACGTTTTCGGAACAGGACCCCGAGGTTCCCAACCCCGCCGCCACGGTGGTTCGCCTCGAGCGATCGCATTACAACCAATTCCGCAACAACGCTCTCAGGGACTGGAGAGGGTACGCGTTCTTGGTGGCAGCGTCCCAGTACAATGCATTCGATTCCAACGCCATTTCCAGCCATTCCGTTTTCGGCAATTCGGGTGATGTACCATTCTACGTAACTGCACTATTCAGCGGGGCGGGCTCCCCCATGCCCTCTGCGCATAACCTTTTTTCCCGCAACTTCGTTGCCATCGAGGATTCCATCGGCGTCGTGTTCTTCGACATCGACAACGGCTACAACCAAATCGTGGAAAACACGTTCGAGAACTTCAGCGGCTATGGAATAGTTCTCGAAGGCGTCAACGTGGTTCCTGTTCTGCAGTTCAATGTTTCTGGCAACCGCCTCAACGCTACGCGCTTGGGAGCCGGCGCTGGGCTCGGAGTCACGCGTGGCGTTTACTTGTTCCAAGTGCAGGACAGCAACATAACCGGCAACAACCTCTCTAACGTGTATGACGGCATTTACCTGCAATACAACATCAGCAATGTGGACGTGAAGAACAACCGAGTCCTGAACGCTTCCCGCTACGGCGTCTACGTCGGCGGCACTTCCGACCCGGCTACGTCCACCCGAAACACCCGCATCCAAAACAACGCGCTGCAAGGCGGCGACTGCGCCATCGAATTGTGCGTGGGACCTGATGCTCTGCCCTGCGGCGGCTCCTGTCCCTTGAATGTCCTGGGCTGTAGGAACGTCCTCATTTCCGGAAACACTCCCAACGAATGCCGGCTTCCCGCCTGAGCTTCCTCGAGTCAACTCCCTATAGCTCGCGGCGGACGATTTCCCCCTTCCTTTCTCTCCTTTTTTATTCGCTTCCGTTTTGAACTATGTTGGTTTTTCCCATGCCTTCCTACACGCGCACCGGCGATTCAGGGCAAACCGGCCTCTTCGGCGGCCGCAGGATTCCCAAGAACTCGCCGCGCGTCGAATGCATCGGGAACGTGGACGAGCTCAACGCGTGCATCGGTCTCGCGAGGAGCTTATCTCCCCATTTCAAGAAGGACGGCTTGCTGGAAGAACTCCAAGAGCTATTGTTTCTTGTGGGCGCCGACTTGGCCGCGCCCATGGACCAACCTTCGAA
>SBBD01000173.1 GCA_005239845.1 archaeon
AGAAAAGGGGGCGCATGGTTGCTTCGTAGTGTTGTTGCCGGCAAAAGCCTCTTATGGCTATTTGTTGGGGCGGTTTAAGCCTGAAGCCGCCTTCCTATTTTCAGGAACGCGTTTTCTGCTTCTTAGGGGGTTTGCCTTTTCTCTTACCAGGAATCGGTTTCTGGAGGGGCGTTTGAAGGCTGCTCGGAGGCGCTTCCATTTTTTCTTGACGTGTTCCAGCGCCCTTGGCTCGCCTTAAGTCCCTCTCGATGAGCTTGCGTGCGGCCTCCTCGACGTTTCTCGCGTCCGGCGTCTCGAACACGTGAGGCTTCAAGTGCGTCCGCAAGTACTGTTCGAACGCCGCTTTCGTGCGGACGTCGTGAATGCCCTTGTGGAATTCCTCGTTCTTCTGCAGGCTCTGCTTCACGAGGCCGCGCAGCCTCGGCACCTCGTACAAGCGACTGAAATCGAAGAGGTTGACGAGCGCCTGCGTTTCCTTGCGCTTGAACTGCACGAGGTGCGTTTTCGCCTCGCTTAACTGCTCGGCCTGCAACGCGTCCACGATCTTTTCCTTCGCGGCCAGCCGCGCGGAATGCAGCTTCTGGAAGTACTGCGCGTGCTCCGAAAATTCGCGGGAGAGCTCGGCCAGCTTCCGCGCTTTCTTCGGCAATTCTTCGGCGAGGAGCGACTCCATGAGCTCGTACTGTTCGATGAGGCCGTAGAAGCTTTTGCTCACGTACATCAAAGCCAGCAGCGTGTACGCCCCCGGAATGAGGAGGACGAGGAAGTTGTCAGGGGCCCATGAGTAAAGCAAGGCGATGGCGGCCACGCCCGTGAGCGTGAGCGCGATACCCGCCACGAGGTCGGCCACGTGCAGCCCCAACTCCTGCGCGTTCTCTTCTTTGGGGCTGAAGGCGTGCCGCACGAGCCCTTGCGTGACGCTATTGGCGAGAAACTTGAGTTCGGCGATGAACTTGTAAACCGGCCAGATGATCAGTGGCAGAACCAGCAACCCCAGCGACGCGCCGGGAGGCAGGAAGCCGAGGAACGGCAAGGAAATTTCGGCTTGCGTGAGATAGCTCAAATACACGATGGCTACCGCAACCACCAAGTTCGTGAACAGTCTTCCGAGGGAGCGCACGTACGCGTTCTGGAATGACGCGTCCAGCGCCAGCTTTTCGATGGCCTTCATTTCCTGTTGCACGATGCGGCTCTGGAGCTGCAGTTTCGATGGAAAGAGGCGTGCAAACCAAGCTACAATGGCGTTCCTGCGCTCGTAGAGCAAGGGCAATACGCTCGTCGTACAGATCGTGAGCAGGATGGCGAGCGTCAAAATGTCCTTCCCGTGCGGCAGGAAGCTCTGGGCAGCGAGCGCGATGATGATGGCGAACTCGCCTGCCGGACTCAGGAGGATTCCTCCCACGACGGCACGCTTCAGCTCGAGTCCGATGGCGGTGCCCATGAAGGCATGGGCGAACAGTTTGGCGAACACGTAGCCTGCCGCCAGCGCCGCCAGCAAGCCGTAGAGCAGGGGATCCTGCGGAAGCGTCGCCTGCGCGCCGAGGCTCACGAAGAAGAACAAGACGAAGAATTCGCGGAAGAGGCTCAGTTCCTTCTTGATGCGGTCCCCGTACGGCGTCTCTGCGAGCGCAAAGCCAGCGAAATAGGCGCCCAGCGCCACAGGGATGCCGATGTACGTGTTCCCGAAGTAGGACACTACGAGGAACACGCCGAGGCCGTAGAGCCACATCATGTCCTCCCGGCCGAGGTTGCTCATGAAGTTCAGCACGTGCTTCGAGACCTTGCTGACCACAAAAAAGAGGGCGATGACGAAGAGCAGGGCGTTGATGACCAGCAGGTTGAACCCCGGCTGCTTGGTGAGCGCGCTCACGAGCGCAAGAACCAGCACGGCGAAGAAGTCTTCCAGGATCAGGACGGATACGGTCAGCCTTCCTTCCACGCCATCAATAATTCCCCTTTCAATCAGAAACTTGCCGGTAATGACGGTGCTCGTGGCGGTCAGCATGGCCCCGATGACGAGGGACTCGAGCGTGGAAAACCCGAAGGCTTTCGCCACCAGGAATCCGGCCATGAACGCCACCAGCATTTCCACGAAAGCAAGCACGGTGGCCACGGCGCCCGTTTCCTTGAAGCGCTTGAGGTTGAGTTCGAGCCCCAAGTAGAACAAGAGGAGCATGACGCCGATTTCGCCGAAGAGCGTCGTGATGCCTTGCTCTCCCCCGAGCAAGCCGGCGCCCAAGGGACCTAACAGCAATCCGGCCGCGATGTACCCTAAGGCGGAACTCTGCCCGATTCGTTGCAGCAAGACTCCGAAAATAAGGGAGGTGAGCACGACGATGCCGATTTCGACTACGGGAAAGGCGGGTGAAACCATGAATACTTTACGTCAACCCAATAAAAAGTCTTAGCTTGCCGGCCTCCATTTGTTTTGGCGGTTGAGCAACGCTTTTTATTTGCGCCTCCGCCTATTCTTTTGCTATGGCCATCGACACGCAAGGCTTGGTTTGGCTGGGGGTCGCCCTCCTCTTCACCGGCGTCTTCCTCCTCGCGCTCTCCCTTTTCTTCCACAACAAGAACCATTCCGCGCCTGGCGTGCTCCTCTTGGGGCCCTTGCCGGTCTCGTTTGCGCCCTTCAAAAACCAGGAAGCCGTGCACAAGATGTGGCTGGCGGGCTTAGGGCTCCTCCTCATCTACGCCGTCTGGCTGTTTGCCAGAAAGTGAATGCCATGCGAAACGGTAGCATCCGCACGACAAGAAACAACGCCGTTGCCGGAATCGAGATGCCGCTCTCGTGCGGGGGCTTTCGCTGTTCGGGAAAGTCAGGTGGGGTGCGATGCTAGTGACGTCGCTGCTGAACCGCAAGCTCGCGAACCCTGCCGTGCTAGCGTCTGGCATCCTGGGAACGGCGGCCCTCCTGCTGAAATACGTAGAGGAATGCGGGGCAGGGGCGTTGACCACGAAGTCCTGCAATTTACGGGGAAGGGAGGGCTTCCAGAACCCCACCGTCGTTTCCACGGAACACTTCATGCTGAATGCGGTCGGCCTCTCCAACCCCGGCGTCGAGGAAGAACAGGAAACCGTCCGCGCGCTCAAGAAAAAAACGAAAGCGCCCATTATTGGAAGCGTGTTCGAAAGCGCTCCGGAAACGTTTGCTGAAGTCACCTCCAAGCTCGCGGAGGCCAAGCCCGACTTCATTGAATTGGACCTTTCCTGCCCGCACCTTTCCAAAGAAAAAGGGTTTGCGGGCTATGGGGACTTTTCTTCCAACCCGAAGGCGGCGGCAGAGGTCGTGGAAAAAGTGAAGGAAGCCTGCAAGCTCCCCGTCTTCGCGAAACTTTCCCCGAATTGCGCGAGCATTGCGGAAGTAGCCCAGGCGTGCGAGGGAGCCGGCGCGGACGGGATTACCGCCATCAACACGGCGAAAGGCATGGCCATCAACGCGGAACTCAAAAGCCCCGTTCTCTCCAACAAGTCCGGCGGCATGTCGGGACCCGCGCTCAAACCCATTGCCGTGAAGTGCGTGTATGATGTGTATGGGGCTGTTGAAATTCCCATCATCGGCACGGGCGGCGTGTTGAACGGTAAGGACGCCATCGAAATGATGATGGCGGGGGCTAGCGCCGTAGGCATCGGAAGCGCCGTGTATTGGAGGGGCTTCCGCGTCTTTTCTTTAATCAGCGAGGAAATGCGGGCGTGGATGAAAGAAAACGGCTATACGTCTACCAAACAACTCGTGGGTGCTGCGCATGAATGATTCTTTTCCTAAGCCCGTTTTGGGTTCCTTGTACGACGTGCCGGAAACCTTCACCGTGACAAAAACGCGGCAGGAAAACTACCGCATCAAGACCGTCTTCTTCGACAAAGCCCTTCCTTGCAGCCCCGGCCAGTTCGTCATGCTCTGGATCCCCGGAGTCAACGAACGGCCCTTGAGCGCGTACCGCTCGGATCCGTTGGCCATCACCATCGCCAACGTGGGCAAGTTTTCTGGACGCGTGTACGTCCTCAACCCCGGCGACCGGGTTGGAATACGCGGTCCCTACGGCAACCGCTTCGAATTGCATGGAAAAAACGTGTTGCTGGTGGGCGGAGGCTATGGCTTGGTGCCCTTGAGCTTTTTGGCGGAAGAAGCGAAAAAAAGGGGAGTGAAGGCCACCGTCGTGATCGGAGCAAGGAATGGAAAGGACGTAATTCTGGAGAAAGATTTTGAGATCGCGGGTTGCCGTACGTTCATTTGCACGGAGGATGGAAGCAGGGGCTTGAGAGCGCGTTCTCCCGATGTCGCGGCGGCTTTGCTGGCTAAAGAAAAGTTTTCCGCTATTTATGGCTGCGGACCCGAGAAGATGGAGGAAGCGCTCGTTCAAACGGCGAGAAAACACCGCACGCCTTGCTTCGTGAGCGTGGAACGCCACATGAAGTGCGCTTTCGGCATCTGCGGCGCGTGCGCGTGCGGCGACCGGCTGGCCTGCGCTCACGGCCCCGTCTTTTCCGCGGAAGAGCTCGAAGGCAATCCGGACTTCGGGAAAACGTTTCTGGACTGGGGAGGAAAAAGGCAATCCTACGAATAAAGGCAATATTATTATGGGCGCCTTCCGTAGTCTGTCCGTATAGGTTTTCTGCATGATTATCCGCGGGGGCAGCGTCGTCACGGAAAAGGAAGTCTTGACGGCGGACGTGCAAGTCAAAGAAGAAAAAATTGTTAAGATAGCCCATTCCATACGCCCCCATTCCGGAGAAAACGTCATTGACGCACTCGGCCTTTTCCTTCTTCCAGGAATGGCGGACGCGCACGTGCACTTCAGGGACTTCAAGGACGTCTTCAAGGAAGACTGGCTCTCCGGCACTTCCGCCGCACTAGCGGGAGGTGTCACTTCCGTAATCGAGATGCCCAACAGCTCGCTGCCCACAATCTCCAGGGAAGCCCTGGAAGCCAAGCGAATGGTGGCGGCAAAAAAAGCGTTGTGCGACTATGCCTTTTTCTTCGGGGCAACGGAACAAAACCACGAGGAAGTGCAGAGGGTGCAGCACGAAAAGGACGTGGCCGGCCTCAAAGTCTATATGGGGCCTTCCACGGGCCCCTTGCACGTGCAGGATTTCGGCGCCTTATACCGGCATTTTGCTGCTTTCAAAAAACCATCGGTCGTGCACGCCGAGGACGGCGACTGCTTGAGCTATTTCTCGCCATCCCTGCCTCAAACCATCGAAAACCATTCCCGTTTGAGGAACCCCTTGTGCGCGGAACTCGCCATTTCCAAGGCCTTGCTTGTTGCTGCGCGAACAAAAACCCGTCTTCACTTCGCCCATGTTTCCTCTCCCGAAGAAGTAGCCTTAGTGGCGCAGGCCAAAAGAGAGGGCCTTCCCGTTACGTGCGAAGTCTCCCCGCACCATTTGTTCTTGGACGAAACCCACCTGAAAACACTGGGAAACAAGGCGAAAGTGAATCCTCCTCTTCGCTCGAAAAGACAGCGCCTCGCGCTATGGGAAGAGCTCAAAAAGGGGCGCATTGACTGCCTGGCCACGGACCACGCTCCCCATTTGTCTGAAGAGAAGGCATTGGATTACGCGGACGCGCCTTCCGGCATGCCGGGGCTCGACACGGCCTTGCCCCTGCTCCTCAACGCCGTAAATGAAAAGCAACTAGAGCTCGTGGATGTGGCCCGCCTCTACTCGTATTCCCCCGCAAAAATTTTCGGCTTGAAGAAAAAGGGGAAAATTGCGGTTGGAATGGACGCGGACCTGGTCTTGGTGAACTTGAAGAAGCCGCAAGAAATTTTGGACGGCAACCTGTTCACGAAATGCGGGTGGAGCGCGTTCGAGGGCTGGAAGCTGAAAGGACGAATCGAAAGCGTCTTCGTGCGAGGACAATTGGCGTTCGAGGAAGGGCATATCGTGGCCAGGCTTCCGTTCGGGAAGCCCCTATCGTTAGGCTGACTCGCTTTGCTTGCCTTTCGAGAATGCCGCGTGCAGGTAATTTGTTGTAGGCGGTTTCCGGCTTTAAAAACAAACTTTTAATAAGCTGCAGGGGGCTTTCTTTGAGGAGGGGGACAGGATGGAACTTACTTTCAAGGACGCCAAGTTTTTCAAGCAGTGCGTGGACGCCGTCGTGAACCTCGTGGACGAGGGGAGCTTCGAGGTGAGCAGCGAAGGGCTGCATTTGCGGTCGCTGGATGCCTCGCAGATCGCGCTCGTCGACTTCAAGCTCCCCAAGACGGCCGCCTTCTCTTCCTTTGAAGTCGAAGGCCTGCGCACCGTCTCCCTCAATTTAGTGGACCTCTCCAAAATCCTTGCCCGCTCTCGTCCCGGGGAAAAACTGGCGATGCGTCTTGAGGATGAGGAGCGCAACAAGCTGCACCTGGAATTCGTTTCGGAAAGCAAGCGCTCCTTCAAGCTCCCGCTCTTGGACTTGCGGAGCGCCGCCATGCCCCGCGAGCCCAAAGTGCAATTTGGAGCTTCCGTGAAAATGAAGGCGGGAGTGTTCCAGGACATGCTGAAGGACGCGTTCCTCGTCTCCTCGCACGTGCAGCTCCAGGCGAAAGAGGACGGTTTCGTGCTGGAAGCCCACGGGGACGCCGGCGACTTGAAGATCGAGTCTTCCCCAAAACACTCGAAGGACCTAGACATCGCGTTGAAGGCCATCCAGGACCCGAAGACGGGGAAGGAACTTCCTGCAGGGCCGCAGCAGGCCATGTACCCTTCGGAGTACTTGGACAAGATGTGCCGCGCCGCCCCTTCCACGGAACCGCTCTCCCTCGAATTTACTTCCAGCAATCCCGTCCGGTTGAGCTACAAAATCGGCGACGCCCACTTCACGTACTTCCTCGCGCCGAGAGTAGAAAGCTGATAGGAAAGCATGGTTTCCTTTTCCGTTGCCCCCGAAGTAAAACAACGGTTTCCTGCCGCCCACGTCGCCTTTATCCAAGGCATGTGCCACTCGAACGCCCTCGTGGACGAAGCCGCATTCCAAGCTGCTCTTTCCGAAGCGGTTGCAAAAACCAAGACCATCCCCGTTCTAGCGGAGCATCCTCCCCTTGCCGCTTGGAGGAAGATGTACCGGGCTTTCGGCGAAGACCCCACGAAAAGAAAACCCTCTGCGGAGGCGCTGGTCAAGCGCATGCGGAACGGCGAATCCTTTCCCCGTGTGAATGCCATCGTGGATTGCTACAACTTGGTGTCCCTCAAGCACTTGGTCCCCATCGGAGGCCAAGATGCTGAACGAGTAAGCGGCGCCGTCCTCCTCCGCTTTGCCAAGGAAGGCGAGCCCTTCGTTCCTCTAGGCGCCCAAGAAACCCAGACCACGAACGCGGGCGAAGTCGTGTACGCTGATGCCGAGAAAATCTTGTGCCGGAAGTGGAACTACCGGGACTGCGAGCAAGCCAAGATTGCGGAACACACGCGGCAATTCGTTCTTTTTGTAGACGGAGCGGAAGGCATCGCTAAAGAAGACGTCGAAGCGACGGCAAAAGATTTGTGCGAAACCCTCTCCCGTTTTCTGGACGACGGCCAAGCGTCTTACCGCATGGTTCCCTTTACCTAAAAAATCAGCGCAGGAAGTTCCATTCCTTGCTCGCGTATTTTTCTTTCGCGAGCTTTTCCGCCATTTCCTTTTCCGCTCCCGAAACCGCGCTTTCCCGCAGCGAATCCCCCAGCGCTTCCTGAAACCCCGACTTCAATGCGGTGGCCACTTCTTCAAAACTACGGTTGACGCTGGTGACTCTTTCTTTCACGTTCTGCACGAGCTTGTCCCGCATTTTCTCTGAAGGCACTTTCAGGAGCGAAAACATGCGGTCCACGTCCACTTGCAGCAAAAGGGTGCCGTGCTGGAGCAGGACGCCTCGCTTTCTCGTCTGCGCGTTCCCCGAAATCTTCTTGCCTCCCGCGATGATGTCGTTGATGGGCACGAACTGCGCCTGGATTCCCACCTTGGCCAGTCCCAAGACGATGCCGTTACAGATGAGCTTGTAGGAGTCGATGATTCCGGCAGGATATTCGCGGGAAATGTAGGAATACGTCAGTTCCGCGTCATGGAACACGGCGCCGCCTCCTGTGACCCTTCTCACAACGTCCACGCCCTGCCTTTTGCATTCCGCGAGATCCACTTCGTCCTCCAGGCTTTGGAAGTAGCCGATGCTCACGGCTGGCGGCTTCCACGCGTAGAACCGCAGGATGGGTTCGCCGGGCCGCACGCTCTTCATGAGCGTCTCGTCCAGCCCCATGTTGAACGCAGCGGCATGCGCGCCCGTCTCCAGGAAACGAATGGTCATGTCATCCACCTACGGGGGTGCTTTTCCCGAGGCTTGCAGGATGGCTTCCGCCAGGCTTTTTTCATCGAAGCCGAACACTTGCGTTGTCTGCAAAAATTCTTTTGCCCGCTGCTCCAATTCTCCACGTTCCAAAACGCTGCCCGCCATTTTTTTCTCCAGCTTTTCCAGATCTTCCTCGGGGTGCATAAAAAAATCGCCGCGAATCTGGAGTGCATGAATACGGTCGTCCGCATAGTGGAGCGTGATCTTGAGCAGTTTCTGGGCCTTTAAAACGCTCTTTCCCTCTGGCATGGTCATCCACGCGTTTTTCGATGGTAGCGTTTTTCTACCTTGTTAGTTGGATGGCGCTGGTTTTAAATGCCTGTTTTTTGCTTCTCCGAGGGCTTTCCCAAGTCTTCCTCGTACGTGAGGTTGGGCTGTCTTGCCGCCAACACGCCATCCAATCTCCCCACGGGCGTCGACTGCGGCGCCCTCAAAACCAGTTCGGGATGCTCCTCCGCCTCTCTGGCAATCGCCTTCATGGCCGCAATGAACTGGTCCAGGCTTTCTTTGCTCTCGCTTTCTGTGGGCTCCACCATGAGCGCCTCGTTTACGATCAAGGGAAAGTAGATCGTGGGAGCATGTATCCCGTAGTCCAGCAGGCGCTTGGCGATGTCCATGGTGTGCACGCCGTTCTTCTGCTGTTTCGTGGAAGAGGCCACGAACTCGTGCGCACACGGCTGTGGAAAAGGAACGTCGTAGTCTTCTTTCAGCGCTTCCAGGACATAATTCGCATTCAGTACGGCGTCTTCCGCCAGTTTTCTCAATTCGGGACCGTGCGCCCGGATATACGTATACGCTCTCACGAGTACGCCGAAGTTGCCATAGAATGAGCTGACCTTCCCGATGCTCTGCGGGCGCTCGTGTCTGAATCCGTAACCGTCCATCGTCTTCACCACGCGGGGCACGGGCAAGAAGGGCTCCAGGGCCTTCTTTACTCCCACGGGTCCGGCTCCCGGTCCTCCCCCTCCATGCGGCGTGGAGAACGTCTTGTGCAGATTCAAGTGCAGGAGGTCGGCGCCCTGGTCGCCGGGACGCGTGACGCCGAGCATGGCGTTCATGTTCGCCCCATCGATGTACAGCAGCGCGCCCTTCTCGTGCAAGATGCGGGCGATTTCCTGCACGTTTTCCTCGAATAATCCCAACGTCGAGGGGTTGGTGAGCATGAGCAGGGCCGTGTCCTCCTTTACCGCTTTTCTCAACAGCTCCAAGTCCACGCCTCCTTTTTCATCCGATTTCAGGTTTTGTACCTTGAAGCTGCAGATGTTGGCGCTGGCGGGATTCGTGCCGTGCGCGCTGTCGGGGACTAGAATGGTGGTGCGGTGCTGCCCTCGGCTTTCGAAATAGGCTTTCGCAATCATGACGGAAGTCAGCTCGCCGTGCGCTCCCGCGCACGGCTGCAACGTAAACGCGTCCATGCCCGTGACTTCCTTCAAATATTCTTCGAGCTCATACATAAGTTGCAACGCGCCCTGCGCCTCTTTTTCTTCCACGAGGGGGTGCAAGCCAGCAAAGCCCGGCATCCTCGCCGTTTCCTCGTTGATTTTCGGGTTGAACTTCATGGTGCAGGAGCCGAGGGGGTACATGCCCGAGTCCACGCCGAAATTCATGGAGGAAAGCTTGACAAAATGCCGGACTACTTGCACTTCATTTAAATCCGGAAGCGGCAGTTCCTGGCGGGTAAACGGCTCGGGAAGCTCTTGGTCCCTTGCTCCCACGTACCCCGAATGCGCGCCGCTCTTGTCAAACAGCAAGTCCATGCTCTTCATTCCCTGGCGTCCTTTGTTGTTTCTCTTACCCTTTCCCTTTCGCCCCTTTCTGTTTCTCTATTCCTTTCTCCGTTTCCTACTTCCCTGTCCCCTCTCTTTCCGCCCCTTTTTTTTGCTTAGCTTCCCATCATTTCTTGAACTGTATTCACGATCGTTTCCAGGTCTTTTTCAGAATTCAGCTCCGTACAGCACACCAGCCACTCGTTGTTCGGCAGTTGGAGTCCTCCCAAGACGCCTTTTTCCAGAAGACGCCCGTTCAATTCCTTCACGTCCACGGGACACCGCACGCGGAACTCGTTGTAGAACGGGAGCGTTCCCACTCTCGCGAATCCCAGCGCCTCCAACTCCTCCAACACCTTATGCGCCTTTTCATAGGATTGGGTTGCCGCCGCTCGAAGTCCCGTCTTTCCCATGAATCCGAGGTACATTGTTGCCGCAAGGGCCATCAGCGCCTGGTTCGTGCACAAGTTGCTGGTGGCCTTTTCCCTGCGAATGTGCTGCTCCCTGGCCTGCAGCGTCAGGACGAATCCCTGGTTTCCCCGGTTGTCTACCGTCATGCCCGCGAGCCTTCCCGGCATTCTCCGGATGTGCTCTTTCTTTACGGCCATGAACCCTGCAAAAGGCCCGCCGTAGCTTACGGGCAGCCCGAATGCTTGAACATCCCCCACCACGATGTCCGCTCCCAGTTCTCCGGGAGGAGCAAGCAACGCCAGTGACGTGGCATCCCCCACGCACACTACGAATAATGCGCCTGCCGCGTGCGTCTTTTCCCCTATTTCCTTCAACTCTTCAATTTCGCCGAAAAAGTTCGGGTATTGCACCATGACGCACGCGGTCTGAGCGCCAACGTCTTCCAGCCTCCTTTTCACGTGCATCCCATTCGCCTTGCAGTAGGTCTTCACGACTTCCGCATAATGGGGGTGCACGGTTTCCAAGCAAACGACTTCCTTGCGCTCGTTGAACGCAAAGCTCATGATGGCCGTTTCCGCGAGCGCGCTCCCCGCATCATACATGGAAGCATTGGCGGCATCCATCCCGGTCAGCCTGCAGACGTACGTCTGGAACTCGTAGATGGCGGTCAGCGTGCCTTGGGAGACTTCGGGCTGGTAGGGCGTATAGGCCGTGTAAAATTCAGACCTTAGCAGCAGCTGGTTGACGGCTGCAGGCTGGTAGTGCGCGTACGCTCCCGCCCCCCGAAACATGCTCTTGAACCTCGCATTCTTTTCACTGAGCGACTGCAGGAGGCGCTTCAGCTCCATTTCCGGCAAGGGCTCGGGCAAACGCAGGGGCCTGTCTAGCTTGGGGGTGAAGGACGCAAACAGCTCCGCTATGCTTGAAGCGCCGATGGCTTCCAGCATTTCCCTGCGTTCCTTTTCCCGGTTGGGTACGTAATCCATCAAAAAATACTACCTGTTTTATTCAATCCATTTTCCCATGCCGTATTTTCCATCCGTTTTGCTTCCGGCCTCGTTTTTTACCAATCAGTGCTTTTCCTGTTTCGCGACGAATTCGTCGTATTGTTCCTTGTCCATCAGCGTGTCTGCCTCATTCCAATCGGAAGGCTTCAGTTTCACCAGCCATCCCTTCTCATACGGGCTCTCGTTTATCCACTGCGGGTTCTGCAGCAGTTGCTCGTTGACTTCCGCGACCTCCCCGCTTACGGCAGCATACACGTCGGAAGAGGCCTTCATCGAGTCCACAATCGCCAAACTCTCGCCCTGCTTGAACGCCTTGCCCGCTTTCGGGAGTTCCAGCGACACGACGTCACCGAGGCTGTGTTGTGCGAAATCCGTGATGCCCTCCACGGCAAGCTCTCCCTGCCGTTCCACCCACTCGTGTTCCTTCGTGAATTTCATAAGCAATTCTCTCTCGCTCTTTTCTATGACTTATTCCTTTTTCAACCCCCTCATTTCATTGCCCTCGCTTCCTGCTCTTCCCATCCGACCTGCTTTTCCCTTCGCGTTCCCTCCGCCTCTCCCCGTGTTACTTTTCCCTTTTATAGAACCGCGTGCTGCAGCATTTCGCCTTCGCCACCTTTCCCTCGCGCACCACAATCCCAATGGTTTCCTGCGGTTTAGGCGGAATGTAGGCAAACCCGATGCTTTTCTGCAGTGTAGGAGAAAACCCGCCGCTCGTCACCACGCCTTGCTCCCTTCCCTCCACCACCACTTTGTTTCCATGCCTCGGCACGGCGCGTTCTAGCAGCTCGAAACCCGTCAGTTTTTTCCTCGGCCCTTTCTCCAGCAGCGCCCTTCGCCCCACGAACTCCTTGCTCAAGTCCACCGTCCACTTCAACGGCGCTTCCAACGGCGTGGTATCGTCATCCAAGTCGTTGCCGTACAGCATGAGCCCGGCCTCCAAGCGCAAGGAGTCTCTCGCGCCCAGACCCGCAGGCTTCAATCCATCCCCTTTTCCAACTTCAAAAAGCGCTTCCCACGCCTTTTCCGCAAAACGCGGGTCAAAATACAATTCGAAACCATCCTCGCCCGTATACCCCGTTCTTGAAACGAGCATGGGAATGTTCGCCACTTGAAACTCGGAAAACCAGAAATATTTTATTTCGTCCAAACTAAAATCAGTAAGTTGCTGCAAAATCGCTTGCGCTTTGGGTCCCTGCAACGCCAATTCCGCCGTCTCGCTCGAAATATTGCGCAATTCCGCTTGCATGGGGTTGTGGGCTTTCATCCACGCAAAATCTTTTTCGATGTTGGACGCGTTGATCACGAGCATGAAGTGTTCCTGGTCGTGCCTATAGACCAGCAGGTCGTCCACGATGCCTCCTTTTTCGTTGCACATGGGTGTGTACTGGCACTGGCCGTTCTGGATTTTCGCTACGTTGTTCGCAACCAAATTCTGCACGAATGCGAATGCTTGTTTTCCTTTAACTTCCACTTCGCCCATGTGGGACACGTCAAAAAGACCCGCCGCCGTCCGAACAGCCGTGTGCTCGGCCACGATGCCCTCGTACTGCACGGGCATCTCCCACCCTCCGAACGGCACCATTCTCCCTCCTATTCTCACATGGATGTCGTAGAATGGCGTGCGCTTGAGCTCGGAATTGGCGTCCACACAAACCCCTTGCCCGCTTATCTGTGCCAACTCTTATAAAGCGTTCGAAGAAGCTTCGACAATCGTAACTAAGATTGCGGCGCACTTTTTTTGACGCACGGGCTTAAAGGCACTTTAATCGGGAGTAAATATTGCCTTGTCTGTCGATTAGGATGTCCGCGATTGCCCATCCGTCTATCTCGTACGCCGTACCGGATCTATTTGTAATTGCTGCATGTTTCGCTTGCAATTTCTCGGCGGAAGAAGACGAGATTATTCTCTCGTTGTAGTCGCCCAATCGCTCCTTACCAACGAATTCTTTTAGGATGCCGAACGCCTCGCTGGCGTCTGCAGCGGTTTGATTTGTTTGGAACAACAACTTGTATGCGGGGTCGCTGCAGTAGCTGCTTGGAGGCATAAACTTATCCGAAACGAAAAATAAGAGTAAAAAGATTGCAACAAGGACTCCCGCTCCAATCAAAAGCAGTTTCTGAATGCTCCCCCGTTGCATGAAATCGATACCCTAAATCTATTGTCGCATATTAATCTTGGCTCTTTGAGAGAACTAGCCACTCGTACGGAACGGATCAGCGTGCGACTAGTTCAGATGACTTTTCTTAGAAAGCAAAACTCTGCCAAAAAACGATAAGGGTAAGCGCACTCGTATTCAACCAACTTCATTCTTCCAAAGAGTCAAAGCAAAGAACGAAGTGGCTAATGGCAGGAAAATAGTGCGTGTGACGGTATCTGGATTTCCTGCACGTGACGCCGTGGAGGCTGTAGCCTATCCGCAAGCAAAACCGAAAGAATTATTAATTGGTTGTTAATTAAATTATTAGTAGGTTAATAATTATGGAATTCTTTAACCGCGTCAACGAACTTGACTTCTTGAAGAAGAAGCTAGCTTCCGGAAAGGCCGAGTTGATTGTTCTAGAAGGAAGGCGCCGCCTTGGAAAAACGGAACTGGTCAAGCAACTACGTCAAAAGCGGCCCGAAGACTTTCTTTATTTTTTCGTCCTCCTATCGGAACCTCGCCTGGTGCTAGACGATTTTTCTCGCTCTGTTTTAGAGCAAACAAAACACGTGGTTCGCTTTGAGTCTCCAGCATCTTTTTTTGGCTTTATCGCCGATTGGGCGAAAGAGGGCACACATAAGCGGGTGGTCGTTTTAGACGAATTTCAAAGGCTGGGGGATGTCGACTATGGTTTCGTCACTGCCCTTCAGCGAGCCTGGGATGAAAAATTCAGCGGCAACCCGCGTTTCAAGCTCATCTTGTGCGGCTCGAGCGTATCTGCCATGGCCGCTCTTACGGGGAAGGCCGGAGCGCCTCTTTATGGAAGAAAAACAGCGCACGCCCACTTGGAACCCTTCAATTATGCCAGTTTTCGCTTCGTGTTCAAGGAATGGCCTGAAGAAGAGAAAATCCGCGCTTTTACTATATTTGGCGGCACGCCCGCCTTTTTCATGCCCTTGAAAATCGGCGGCATGCTTCCGGGTTTGAAGGCCATCCGGGAATTGGTTTTAGAGAAAGAGGCTCCTTTGCGCGAGGAGCCCCGTGAGCTCTTCGCTAAAGAAGCCAGAAAATCTGCGCGATACAACGCGATACTGCAAGCGATTGCCGCAGGCCACCATTCCGTCACTGAAATCGCCAATTACGTCTCTTCTCGGATTGCTGGGAAAGTCCGGCCCGGCTCGCTTCCTGCCTATTTTAGCGTGCTTTCGGAGCAGCTCAACATCCTTGACCATGACGATCCCGTGTTCGGAAAGGAAAAGCACGGCCGCTATCAGTTCAGCGATCCTTTTTTCGGGTTTTGGTACCGGTTCGTCTTTCCCAACCAAGAACCCCTTGAACTGGGAAATATTCCCTACGTCGAGGAATTGATCAACGCGCAATTGCCCGTGCTAGAAGGGAAAACCTTTGAAAAGATTTGCCGCGAATTCCTCAAGCTCCACAATACGCACTCCATCAAAGGACTTCCTCTCAACCTTACGAAATTGGGGGCGTGGTGGTCTCGCAAACCCCTTTCCGGCCACCAGGCGACCGCAGAAATCGATATTGTTGCTCAGAACGGTGACGCCTTGCTTGTAGGCGAAGTAAAGTACCGGAATGAGTCGATGCGCGTGGAAGACTTGGCTGCGTTGGTTGATAAAAGCCAACAGCTTCCCCGCAAGGGAAAAATAGACTATATTGCGTTTTCAAAAAGCGGATTCCTACCCTCTTGCATGGATTACGCAAAATCCATTGGGTGCACGACATTCGATTTAAAGGAAATGAGCGCGTTATGGGATGCTGGCCATTCGGCTCATGAAAAACAGGAATAGGACGTGCAACGGTACCCGGACGGCTTCTTTCCCAGAAAGACCTCGGCTAGAAAGATATGGGGGTTACCCTCGTAAATAGTAGCGAAATAGGAGTGCAACGGTATTCGGATTTCCCATCCAGCAGGATAGTACCGTCCGAATCGCACGGGGGCTTAACTTCCAGGTTCGGTATGGGACTGGGTGTGACCCCCCGCCTATGACCGTTGTCATTCTTTTTACGAAAAACACGTTTTTAAGGGTTTCCTCCAGTCGCCCAAGCCATGAACTAGACAGTGATTTTGTCCCCGTTCTGCGGGGCATAGGCGTCGAAGCCCTCTTCTCGAAAAAGATGCACGAGCGTCTTCAGTTGTTCGGGGTCGCCGTGCACACAAAAGATTTTTTCCGGGTTCGCCTTTTTCGCGTGCCTCAAGAGCCCCTTCTGGTCCGCGTGCGCGCTGAAGTCAAAAAAGCGCACTTCCCACGGCCATTTTTCCGTCTTCCCGTTCAGGCGAATAATTCCTTCCTCTAAAAGCCGCCTTCCTTTTGTCCCCCTCACTTGAAAGCCCGTCAAAAAGATTTTGGCCTTTATCCCCCGTTTCAGGAACTGCTGGATGTAGCTCATGGACGGCCCTCCCTCCAGCATGCCCGCCGTTGCCAGAATCACGTGGCCTGGCTTGCACGCCCCCTTCCGTTCCGCTGCAGATTCCACCTTGTGCGCCCTCGAAAACGCTTCCGCGAACTTTTGCGCGTCCTTCAAGTACGAGGGAAAGTTGAGCACGATGTCGCTCGCTTTCACGCTCATGCCGTCCACGAAGAGGTTGTTCGAGAGCCCGTGCGCCTGCAGTACGCACAGGATTTCCTGCGTCCTCCCCAACGCAAAAGCGGGGATGAGCACCGCAAAATCGTCCGCCAGCGCTTCCTCGATGGCGTAACCGAATTTTTTCTCGAGCTGCTGGCGGTTGGGGTGCTCGCTGTTTCCATACGTGCTCTCCGTAACCAGCACGTCCACGTTTTCCTTGCAGGCTTCTGCGGGCGCGTGCAGCTGCGTTGACGTCGTGTTCAAGTCTCCCGTGTACAACACGTTGCCTTCCTTGGTTTCATAAAACACTTGCGCGCTCCCCAGAATGTGTCCCGCGTCCAACAGCTTCAAGGAACTCCCGTCATGAAAAAGGTGTTCCTGATGATAGGGAAGAGCGCGGCTGTGTTTTTGCAGCTTCCGGAGATCCGCGGATGAAAAATAGGGCGTTCGACGCTCCTGTTCCGCGATTTTCTGCGTGTCCTCCAGCAGCAATTGCACCAAGGGAAACGTGGGGAACGTGGAAATGACGGGCACGGAGGCGTGCTGCAGAAAGGCGGGCAAGTATCCGGAGTGGTCCAAGTGCGCGTGGCTCAACGCCACCGCGTGGGGGCGCTTGGCCTCTTTCAGCAAAGGGAATTCGTAGGGGGTGACTGCCTTTATTCCGCAGTCGAAAAGCAGCCTCAAGTCCCCGCTTTCCACGAGGACAGCGTTCCTTCCCACTTCTCCCGCGCCTCCCAAAAAATGAAAGTTCATGTCATCGGCCTGCGCTTCTTGCCTCCCAAAAAGTGAAGATTCATTGCGTCCGTTGACCTGGTGGGGTTTTACTGAACTGGTTCAGTATTCTTCCGGCTTTTATTCGTGCCGCTTTCGTAACGCCGACGAGCACGCCCCCTCTTCTGGGCTGGCCATAGAAAAGAAGGGTTTCCAAGGGGGCCCACCGCATGCACGGCAGCAACAGCAAGTCCTCTTCGCCCTTCACGCGCACCCAGTGCCTTTCTTTTTTCAGGGAAAACAGTTTTCGGCACAAGCGAAAGGCTTCTTCCGAAAGCGTTCCGTGGGGGTTGCGCAAGCTCCATTTTCTTGCCTTCCAATGCCCCAACTCCCTTTTTTGTTTTAAGGCCAGCGGCCGGCGCTGGCATTTTCCGTCCGTGAACGCGATCCAGGGCTCTTTCCCGTTCCGCAGCGCAAGTAAGGTGGCAATGTCTCCCACGGTAATCAAGGGCTTTTTTCCAATGCTTTTCAAGGCTAAGGCGCGGGAGTACAGTTTTCCCAAGGGGCGCTTCAAGCGCGTGCGGAGCGCCGGGGTCAAAAAATAAACGCGGGCCATGCGGTCACCATGGCCCTCGGAAGACGAACGGCGGGTTATTCCTCATCGTCGTCCTCGAGGTCTTCCTCGGTGTCCCAGTCCTCTTCCTCCTCCCAGTCCTCTTCCTCGTCAAAGTCGTCTCCTTCGTCCTTCTTCTTCTGCTTCGGCATCTGGTTCCACCTTTTGAACCCGGAAATGGGCTGCAATTACTCCTCGACAGCCTTTTTAAACCCTTCCGCCGACCCCTCGGGGAAACCTAGGTCCTCTCAAAACCTTTCGGGTTTTGGAGGCCGCCTAAACCTCGCGGTTTAGAGCGGTTCCCCACTCGGGATACGCAAAACGTCGAGTTTTGCTATCCGCCTAAACTTCGGGTTTAGTGCGGTCGCCTCTCCCCTTCCTAGGCTCCCTTGCCCGGCGAGGGGCGTTCTCCCTCCTCTTGACCAAACTGTTCTTTTTGCTCGTTTGCCCGTCGCCGGGCGCTCCCCCGTTGTAGGCTACGCTTCCTTATCTTTTCAGCAATAGGCGGCGGTTAAGTAGGGGGTTATTCCGTCAGTTGCTTTTTCATGTGCGGGAGCCACCGCACGCGGTCCTGCTTTTTTCTTTTCAAGCGCTTCAGCACCGTGCGAGCAGGAAGGGGCTTCGTGAAATCCAGTTGGACAATCGTTTGCCGCGGATAATGGGCTTCCGCTTGCACGAGGCAATAGTCCAGCGCCTCCGCCAACCCGTTTTCTTGCCTCTTCTGTTCGGAGTATCCGCGCCTCTTCAGCCTCCGCTCCAGTTCTTGGGGATGGCACCGCAGCACCAACACCTCGTCGCAAGGAATGTGCATTTCGCAGGCGAGATGGCCTTCCACGATAAACGCGCGCTTTTCTTTAAACCAGCGCCGTACCCACCGTCCCAGCTTCGCCACATCTACCTCAAGTTCTTTTTCTCTCTTTCGTCCTTCTTTCCCCTGTCTTTTCGCGAGGGCGTTCAAGGAATAGTAGGCGAGGTTTAGGTGCTTCGCAAGCGCTTGCGCCAGCATGGTTTTTCCGGTGCCGGGAGTCCCCGTGATGACGAGCCGCATGGTTTTGCCTCTGGCTCTCTAAGAACACAATGCTTTTAAGCGTGCCAGGGCTACTATTGCCTTTCGGGGTCTTTCATGTCTTTTGCCGACGTCCTGAAGCATACCATCAACGCCTACGGCCGCAACTGGAAGCTCCTCTCGTTCTTCAGCCTGCCCTTCGCCATCATTTTTCCCTTGTCCCTCCTGCTCCCGAACTTCATCGCGCTGGGCGGCATTTTTTTGCGTTACGGGAGCATCCGTTCCGACTTGAGTTCCGTGGAGGCGGCGTTCATCGTCTTCATCTTCCTCCTCTCGCTCCTCCTCTTTTCCTTTGCTTTGGTGGGCATCAACCTGGTCATCAAGAGCCAGCGTACGCTCTTAAAATTGACGCATTTCGAGCAGGAAAAAATTGAGCAGCACACCTTCCAGCTCTTCACGCTCTTCCTGCTGGTGTTCGTGGCCTCTTTTCTTGTGAACCTCTTCCTCTACGACTACGGGCTCTCGGGAACCTACGGGCAGCTCGTCTCCCTTGCCTTCTCTCTCGCGGTGCTTTTCGTGCCGCAGGCGCTCGTGTTGGAGGAGTTGAGCGTCGTGAACAGCATGAAGCGCAGCCTTTCCCTGTGCCTCTACCGCTTCCCTTACCTCATCGCATTTCTTTTCGTGGCCTCCGTCCTCGTCCTTTTCGTCGCATTCGTCTTCCTGCAATTTCCGGACGTGAGGCTGGCGCGCTACGTTTCCGTGCTCGTCAACGCGCTCGTCGTGCTTCCGTTTCTGGAAGTCCTGAAGGTCCAGCTCTACCTGAGCAAATATTCGCTCCTGAAATGATTGGCTAGCAGAGAATCAGCCAGTTGTCTTTCTTTATCGTCGACGACCCATGCGCGCGTATTTGATCATGATTTTCCAGTAGCCCACGTCGTTCTCCAGTTCCCTCCCCACTTCTCTTACAAATTGCTCCATCCGCTGTTCGCCAAACGCATCCGACTCTAAGGGCAGCCGCAGCCGAAACCCTATTCGTGCATTGCGGTTGGGCAACGTCATGCGAAACGAATTTTGCCGGAACGTGTACGAAGCGGGAAGTTTCCCTTTCACTTTGAAGTCGGGATGCGTGTTGAGGAGTTTCCGAACCGCGTGCTCCACCGCTGCTTTCACCTGCCGTTCTTCGTCCTCCGCGATGATGGGGTGTCCCAACGCGATGTGCGGCCATTCGTCTTCCCGTTTTCCTCCGTTCCGGACCGAAAGCGTGGGTTCCCACGGCCGCAAGCCTAACCGTTCATGGCGTCTGGCGATTTGTTGTTTTAGCGTCCGCTTGGGGCCTGCCATGGTGCTATCCTCAGCGCCTGCCTTTTAATTCTTTGTATTTCTTGTCTTTTCAGCTAAAACTTCAGAACAACTCCCTCTTTTTCTTGTAATAGGCCTGCTGCATGCCGGTGAACTCGGGAGTATGGTATAAGCGGTGTTCCAGTCGCTTGAGGAACCAATGCATTCCCGCTTCCCCTTGCTCGTACGCTTCCGAGGGCAGTATCACCTTAAATCCCGTGCGCAGGCGGCTCCCTTCCCGCAGCCTCGTTTCAATCGTTTCCATTTCCAAGGGGCGGTCCCCCAAGGCGAGTTCCTGTTGTCCATGGAGCCGAAGGGCTTCCCAAATGGCGTGCGTAAGGAGGGACTGCAGCTGCCGGACTTCCACGGCGTCCAGCCACGAAGGATGTCCGAGACTGACGAACGGACGAGGTTCCCAGTGCAGCGTAGGCTGCCACATCCGGATTCCCTGCTGCGACAACGCTGCTTCCACTTGAGTGATGGCATCGGCAAGGCGTGCACGGCCGTCGTATTCTTCACGCAAGGCCGCATATTCGCGATCGTGGCCTAACTGCCTGTCGACGGCTTCTGCCAGCCTCTGAGCGTTTGCTGGAGGCAAACGGCCTAAATCGTGCTGCAGCGCATGGGTTTCCTTGGAAAACGCTTGGATGCTAGGAAGGTGTGGCGGAGAAGGCTTCCCGAGCGCGAGTTCTGGGGGCTTCAAGGATTCCCGTGCCTGGCTAACGGCAGCCTCCACTAACCCTCTCACCCGCTGGACATGCTCCGCCTCTATTTTTCTCGGAAGGATGATTTCCAGAGAATACCGGAAGACGGGCCCATCTCCGTGTTGCCGGAGCGTGGGCTGGAACAGCTCTGCCATGAAGAGCTTCCTTCCGGAAACCCTTATTATGTTTTCTCTTGGCGCCTTTTCCTCCTTTTTTATTCGCCGGTTCCTTTGTTCCGGGATGCGCTCTTCTTATAAACACGTTCGTGCGAGTTGATACCCGTCATGAAGCTCGTCATTACGGAAAAACCCAAAGTCGCTCTCCAGATGGCGAACGCCCTCAGCGCGAAGGTGCAGAAGAAGATGCTGGACGGCATCGCCTACTATGAACTGCAGCGGAACGGCCAGTCCGTGGTGGTGGCGCCCGCCGTGGGGCACGTCTACTCGCTGGCGGAAAAAAACAAGGCTTCCGGAACGTATCCCGTGTTTGAGGTGGAATGGGTGCCTGCCTTTGAAGGCAGCGAAGAAAGCGCGCACACGAAAAAATATTTGCAGGTGTTGAAGAAACTGGCGAAAGAGGCCCGCGAGACGTACAATGCCTGCGACTATGATGTTGAGGGCTCGTTAATCGGAGGCAATGTCATCCGCTTTCTGGCAAAAGGAAAACCGGCAAAACGCATGCTTTTTTCCTCCTTGGTGGCAGAGGAACTGCAATCTGCTTTTGATTCCGCTGGCCCGTTGGATGCCTCCTCGATTTCTGCGGGGGAGACGCGGCACATGCTGGACTGGTTCTGGGGCATCAACGTAAGCCGGGCCTTGATGTCTTCCCTCAAGCGTGCGGGCCGATTTAAGGTATTAAGCATCGGGAGAGTGCAAGGCCCGGCCCTGGCGCTGCTGGCTAAACGAGAACGAGAAATTTCCGCTTTCAAGCCCGAGCCGTACTGGCAAGTGTTCGCACAAGCGAAAGACACGCGCTTTTTGCATGAAAAACAACGATTTACGAATGAACAAGAGGCAAAAGCCGTTTTGGAAGCCTGCCAAAAGGAAAAAGAAGGAGTCGTTTCCGCTCTTGAAGTCAAGTGTTTCGAGCAGCCTCCCGGCGTACCGTTCGACTTGACGACGCTGCAAGTGGAAGCCTACCGGTGTTTCGGCCTTTCCCCTTCCCGCACGCTGGAAGTCGCGCAGGACCTGTACGAACAAGCGCTCATCAGCTACCCCCGCACTTCCTCGCAAAAGCTTCCCTCGAAGCTCAACCTGCCGAAAATCATCAGCCAGCTGCAGCAACAGCCTCCTTATTCCGAACTCGCCCACCAGCTGATTCAAGCCAAGCGGTTCGTTGCAAAAGAAGGGTCCAAAACCGATTCCGCGCACGTCTCCATTTATCCTACGGGCATGCGTCCCGGAAAACTCGGGGAAGAACCGCACCACCTCTATGACCTCATCGTCCGACGCTTCCTCTCGTGTTTCGCTCCCTCCGCAGAACGGGAAGGCATGAAGGTCACGCTCCAAATCGCAAGCCACAACTTCAACGCTTCCGGCGTCCGCACCTTGAAGCAAGGATGGACTGAATTTTATGGCCCGTATACGGCGTTGGAAGAAGAAGTATTGCCTTCTTTCCATAAAGAAGAACGCGTCCCCCTACAAAAAGCGTGGGACGAACGGAAAACCACGCAGCCCCCGAAGCGGTTCACGCCCACGAGCATCATCCGCGAGTTGGAGAAGCACAAGCTGGGCACCAAGAGCACGCGTTCCGCCGTCATTGACACGCTCTATTCGCGCAACTATCTTTCCGACCAGAAGAGCATCCACGTGACGCCGCTCGGGCTTTCCGTGGAAGAGGCGCTGGAGAAGAACGTGCCCGAAATCCTGAGCGAACAGTTGACGCGCAAGTTCGAGAGCGAAGTGGAGGGCATCCAGCAGGGCAAGTTTCAGCAGCAGCACGTGCTGGAGGAGGGAAAGCAGACCCTGGAACGCCTTTTGTCCGACTTCAAGACCAAAGAGGAAACCATTGGGAAAGCGCTGTTGAAAGGAGTGCACGACCTCGCCAAAAAGCACAGTGTTTTGGGCTCGTGTACGGCGTGTTCGCAGGGCCATCTGGTCATCAAGAAGTCGCAATACGGTTTTTTTGCCGCGTGCGACCGCTACCCCGAATGCAAGACCACATTTTCGCTCCCAAAAAACGCGCTCTGCGCTTCTACTGGAAAACCATGCGAGTTCTGCGGCACTCCCGTCATCAAGGTGGTCCGGAAAGGCAAGCGGCCTTTCGAAATGTGTCTGACCCCGACTTGCGAGAGCAAGGCCTCGTGGAGCCACAAGGGAGCCTACGGAAAAAACAAGGCCGGCGTTTCGGCAGAGAGTCAAGTCGTGCGAAAGCCTGCCGCGCCAAAACTTAACTCCGTCTAATCCGTCCCTGTTTAAAAAACCGTGCTGAAAATACGGC
>SBBD01000093.1 GCA_005239845.1 archaeon
ATAAAACTTTTACTATCCAAAAAGATTATGTTTTAAATGAATATGAGAAAAAAAGTTTTACTCAACAATAACGCCCTTTTTTGCAGACTGTGCTATTAATGCCTGCCACCGATTTTGCGCTTCAAATATTTTGATGCCAGCCTCATTAGCGTCATTTTTTGTTCCTCTTGTTTCTTTCGGTACCTATTCTTTTTTAAATCCACCCAAAACCACCTTAAATCGTCAAATCAACCGTTCTGCGACGCTTTTCCATCAACCTCTAACGCGACAGCACCCCAGACGAGCCAACAAATATGTTAAAATAGCCTCGGCGTCGTACTTACTGTCTTCTGTTTCAAGCATTTGTTGAATTACATAGCGCATGGTAGATTTCCATATGGATTTCAAGGAAGTCAAGCCCGGAATCTTTGAATCGCCGAAAGAAGGCAGCATGAACGTGCCCGTGAGGGTGTATGCGACGCCTGCGCTTTTGGAACGCATGCGCGGCGACCGAACCTTGTGGCAGGCCTCCAACGTGGCGCAGTTGCCAGGCATCTTGAAAGCCGCAAACGTCATGTCGGACGGCCACGAAGGCTACGGCTTCCCCATCGGCGGCGTTGCTGCTTTCTCGCTCGAGAACGGCGTCATTTCTCCTGGAGGAATCGGCTATGATATCAACTGTTTAAAGGAAGGCACGAAAGTAAGGCACGCTCTAGGTTTCTCGCTTCCCATCGAAAAATACGAGTCTTTCTTCTCTAACTTCCAAGCCTCCGGAAACTACTTGCTCAGCCTGTCCGCGCAGCAAACGCCCGTGGTTTCCTTAAACCACCAAACCAAGCAGTTCGAGCAAAAACTCCTCCTCGCGTTCATGAAAAAAAAGGCTGACAAACGAATGCTCGAGCTCAAGACGAAGTGCGGGCTCTCTATCGCGTGCTCCGAAGACCACCCCTTGTTTATTGATGGAAAAATGAAAAAGGCGAGCGAGATCAACGTGGGCGAGTCGGTTGCCGTAACTTATTTTGAGGGCGTGGATTTTGCCTTCCTCGAAAACGCGTTCGAGAAGGGAATTCTCGCCAAAGTGTTGGGCTACCTGATGGGCGACGGCACGCTCACGCGCATGGGCAAAAAGCTGCACGTGGTCGCTTATGGCGCGGAAGAGGATTTGAGGCAGATGCAGCAAGACTTGAAAGCGCTGGGCTACAACTCTTCTATTTTCTTCCGCTCGCGCAAGGCTAAAATCAAGACGCAGTACGGAGAACGCGAGTTTACCGGCTCTTGCCACGAGCTGCACGTTTACTCGCAGGAATTTGCTAAAAAAATGTTGGAACTCGGCCTTCCGCTGGGGAAAAAAGCTTCCTCTGCATTCGGTGTGCCTGCATGGATTAAGGAGTCTCCCCTTTGGGTCCAGCGCCTCTTCCTTGCCGGTTTCTTTGGCTCCGAATTAACTACGCCTTCCACGCACACCAAAACCGGTTTTCATGCTCCTGTTCTTGCTCAGAACAAGAACGTGCAAGCCAAGGAATCCGGAAGGCTGTTTCTTGCGGAAATCCTGCACTTGCTCGAAGGATTCGGGGTGCAGTGCACGAAGCTCGCCGAGCGTGACGAGTTCGAGAACCAGCAAGGAAAGACGGTTCGCCTCCGCTTGGAAATTTCCGCGGACGAGGAAAACCTGCTGAGGCTTTGGCGTACGGTGGGTTTCGAGTACAATGCAAAAAGGCAGCGCAAGGCCGAGATTGCCATCCAGTACATGCTGCTGAAAAAGAGGCAGAATTCATTCCGCGCCCAGATTTCAAAGAAAACAAAAGAATTCAAGCAAAAAGGCCTTTCTCTTGCAGAAACGGTTGCGCTCCTCCAACATCCTGAAGCCAATGCCCGTTTCATCGAGCGTTCCTACTACGAGGACGTCCCTTCCCGCATTGCGCTTTCCTTTGTTTCGTTTAAAGAATTCTCTAACGCGGCAGAAAAACAGGTGGAACAATACGGAACCTTGCTGGATGAAATCGTGGAAATTCGGGAAGTTCCATATTCTGGAATGGTCTACGATTTTACGGTGCAGGAAAACCACAACTTTTTGGCGAACGGCTTCGTGGTCTCCAATTGCGGCGTAAGACTCCTTCGCTCCAATCTCACGGAAAAAGACGTTCGTCCAAAATTGAAGGAGCTCATCAACGAGATGTTCAAGAACATCCCTTGCGGCGTGGGTTCGAAAGGAAGGATTCGTTTGTCAGAGAAGGAGCTGGGGGAAGCGGTCGCCATGGGTGTGAAGTATCCTCTGGAAAAAGGCTACGGCGTTCCCGCGGATGCGGAACACTGCGAGGAAAACGGGTTCATGGAAGGAGGCGACTTTTCACACGTCTCGGACAAGGCAAAAAAGAGGGGCATGCCCCAATTCGGAACTCTTGGGAGCGGCAACCACTTCGCTGAAGTCCAGAAAGTGGATAAAATCTATGATGAAGAAACCGCAAAGGCATTCGGCATTACGGAGGAAGGACAAGTCACCTTCATGGTCCATTCCGGCTCCAGGGGTTACGGGCACCAGATCTGCGACGACAACTTGAGAGTCATGATCCAAGCGGCTGAAAAATACGGCATCCCCCTTCCCGACAAGGAATTGTGCTGTGCTCCCCTCGGTTCGCCGGAGGCGGAGAGCTACTTGAAACAGATGCGCACGGCTGTGAATTTTGCGTTCTGCAATCGCCACTATATGGCGCACTGGGCGAGGGAAGCCTTCCAGACGGTTTTCAAGCAGAGTTCGGAATCCTTGGGCCTCGACCTTGTCTACGATGTTTGCCACAACATTGCCAAGTTCGAGGAGCACGAGTTTGATGGCAAGAAGGAAAAAGTGTGCGTTCACAGGAAGGGGGCCACGCGCGCGTTCTGGAAGGGCCGCAAGGAAATTCCTATTGCATACCGTAATGTCGGCCAACCCGTTTTGATTCCAGGAAGCATGAATACTGCCTCTTATGTTCTCGTGGGAATGGCGGGCGCGAAGGAAACGTTCGGGAGTTCGTGCCATGGTGCTGGGAGGGTCATGTCAAGGGCTCAGGCGCTTCGCACGTTCCGGGGAGAACAAGTAGCAAGAGATATGGAGAACAAGGGTCAAGCCGTTCGCGCCATGTCTCTGGCAGGGCTTGCAGAAGAGGCGGGAGGCGCCTACAAGGACGTCGATGAAGTGGTGAAGGCCGTGGAAACCGCTGGAATCAGCAAGCGCGTGGCACGGTTGGTGCCGTTAGGAGTTGTGAAAGGTTGATGGCGCCGGGCGTCGTCAAGGGCTAGTTCGCTCCGCTGTGCCGTTCCTTCCCAAATCGTAATATTTAAATTAA
The DNA here is from genome assembly GCA_005239845.1 of archaeon. Lineage (GTDB taxonomy): Archaea > Micrarchaeota > Micrarchaeia > Norongarragalinales > SBBD01 > SBBD01. Next base: position 3,303 of record SBBD01000093.1, read on the forward strand.
CGATTGTTATATTTAATTTAACATGTTGGCCTCGTTGTTCCGTTCGAAAGCCGAAGTGCGGGTATTGGGCGTCCTCTTTTCTTCGGAAGGCTTGCATTTGCGGGAAATTGCTCGCCGCGCAGGCGTTTCCCCGTTTGAAGCCAAGCGCGAGCTGGACCAGCTGCACACGTTGGGGGTATTCAGAAAGGAAAAGCGGGGGAACCAGCTTCTCTTCTTCCTTGATTCCTCCTGCCCTTTCCTTCCAGAGCTTCGCAGCCTCTATCTCAAGACGGAAGGCGCTGCCAGGCAACTGAAAGGTGCATTGGCTGGCCTGCCGAACATTCGTTATGCTTTTGTTTTCGGGAGCTTGGCTAGAGGAAAAGAGCGCTCTTCCAGCGACGTGGACGTGCTGGTTGTCGGGAACGCGGACGAGGAAAAACTAGCGCACGCGGTCTCCGAGAATCAGTGGAAATCAGGCCGCGAAATCAATTATATTCTTTGGACGGAACAGGATTTCCGGAAAAAACTCGGCGAAAAAAGCGCTTTCCTTCGATCGGTGGTAAAAAACAAGAAAATCTGGCTGGCGGGGAACGAGCATGAATTTGGAAGAGTTGTTGCGCAAGCGTTGGGTGGAAAAAGTAGGGCGGGACGCTCCTACCGCTGAGTCCCTTTTCCAAAGCGCCGAGAAAGACTTGTGGGCTGCAGAGGACAACTTGAAGACCGGGCATGCGGACTAGGCTCTAGCCATTGCCTACAACGCCATGCTTTCCGCTGGAAGGGCGCTGATGGCCCTGAAAGGCTACCGCCCTCTTTCCGAAGCCCATCCTCTCGCCGTCGTCCAGTTTTGTGCAGCGGTTTTGCCTCAGGAATCAGCTGGTCTTGCGAATGTCTTCAACCGCTACCGCGTGCGACGGCGCGATGTCGTGTATGGCGAAAGCGACTCGGTGGGAGAGGACGAGGCCAAACGTGCTATCGAAAACGCGCGCAAATTCGTTTCCGCTATCCGCAAGCTCAAATGACCTTATCAGAACGGCAGATACCTTACCTTTCTCGTGTCCTTGAACACTACCGTGGAATAGTCTTCCCCCGATGCGTCGGAAGGGTTAAAAGGGTTCGCTGCCCGAAAAGTATTCTGATGCTTGCGTTTCAAGGGAAAGGCATAGCGGCCACGAGAAACGAGCGCCTGCTTTCCTGAAGGACAAGAGGGGGTAATCCGTGAGTTCGCTGAAGGGAAAAGACCTGATTTCCACCGTGGATTTGGATCGCGGCACGATAGAGGAAGTGCTCTCCCTTGCCGAAAAAATGGATGTCGTG
>SBBD01000126.1 GCA_005239845.1 archaeon
CCCAAGAGCATTGCCGTGGTGGGGGCTTCCACGAGAGAAAGCTCGGTGGGGTTCGGCGTGCTGAAAGGGCTCGTGCACGGCTGCGTGTTTGAAAGCAGGGCGTGCGTGCCCTATCCCGGCAAGGTGTATGCCGTCAACCCGAATGCGGAAAGCGTGCTGGGAAAGAAGTGTTTTGCGAGGTTGCAGGACATTCCGGGGGAAGTGGAGTGCATCGTGGTTGCCGTGCCTGCACCCCTCGTGCCCCAGATTCTGAAAGACGCCGCGGAAAAGAAAGTCAACACGGCCATCGTCATTTCAGCAGGATTTGCTGAGCTTGGCGGGGAAGGAAGGAAGCGGCAGGAGGAAATGCTGGGCATTGCCAAAAAGGGAGGCATCCGCTTGCTGGGCCCCAACGTGCTCGGCGTCATCGTACCTCCCAACAACTTCAACGCGAGTTTTGCGCTTACGACCCCGGAACCCGGGAGCATTGCGTTCGTTTCGCAGAGCGGCGCGCTCGCGGATTCCGTGGTGGACTGGGCTCTGGAAGCAAAATACGGGTTTTCGCTGATTGCCAGCCTGGGAAACGCCGCGGACTTGAATGAGAACGACTTTCTGGAGTACGGCCTGGAGGATCCGCAGACGAAAGCGGTTGCCATGTACTTGGAGAGCGTGCATGACGGACAACGGTTTTTGAAAGTGGCGACAAAAGTGGCCAAAAAGAAGCCCGTCATCGTGTTGAAAGGAGGAAGGGGAGAGCGGGGAAGCAAAGCCGTTGCATCTCATACGGGGAGCCTTGCCGGCAGTTTTGCAGTATATGAGGCGGCCTTGAAGCAAGCCGGCGTGTTTCTTGCGGAAAGCGTGGAAGACCTCTTTGACCTTGCACGGGCACTCTCGGAGCAGCCGCGCACGAAAGGAAAGAACGTTGCGATTGTGACGAACGGCGGGGGTGTCGGCGTGGTGACGGCGGATTACTGTGAACAAATGGGGTTGAACGTTGTTCCCCTCAAAGAAAGGACGTTGCGAAAACTGGACGCCAGCAAGAAAATGCATCTCGCCTATTCCCGCGCCAACCCCCTTGACCTCGTAGGGGACGCGTTGCCGGAAAGGTACGAAGTGGCAGTCAATGCGTTGCTTGCCGAGCCCTATATCGACGGCCTCATCGTGATCCAGACGCTGCAGACCATGACGGACAGCAAAGCGGACGCGGAAGTCGTGGTGAAGGCGCACGAGAAATTCCCCAAGAAGCCCGTGGTGGCCGTATTCATGGGAGGAAAATACTCGGCGCCCGGAGTCGCCGTTCTTAGGAAGCACAACATTCCGGACTACAACGATCCCTTGAAAGCCGTAAAAGTGATGAAAGTGCTGTGCGGCGTCGTGTAGTTTCTTTGGTCGAGCTTTCTTTTCTAAAGAAAGGTCGGTGGTGAAAGTGCTCTGCGGCGTCGTGTAAGTTTGCACGACGGGCGAAACCCATTACACGATAGGAAGAAGCTCTGATACGCCATGCACGGATTTGGCCACCCAGTTGGCATACGGCGGAAACGCTTTCTCGTCTTTCCAAGCGACAATGCAGGGCACTTCATCCGAATGCAGTTGCTGGATGCGGCGCTCGAGCTGCGGATAGCGTTTTTCGGTAGTCTTCAACAACAGGGCCCATTCTTTTTCCTTAACCTGTTTTTTCTTCCACACGTAAAAGGAGCGAACGGCGAACGCGTTAACACAAGCCGCCAGCCGTTCCCTAACCGTTTTTTCTGCAATACGCTCCGCCTCTTTCTTGGAACCGCACGTGACATAAACGGTAAGCAAGTGCGTCATCGTTCCACCTAGCGTCGGAAGTCCCTTTTCATTACATGGCCCTCAGTTTTTTGATTCGTTCTTGGAGCGGAGGGTGCGTACTGAACCAGTTCGTGAAACTCGACTTGAACGGGTTGGAGATGAAGAGGTGAGCGGTTGCCTCGCTGGCCCGCTGCATTCGCGCTCCATCTTTCCCGATCTTCTCGAGGGCGGCGGCCAAGCCGTCGGGATACCGCGTCAACTGAGCGCCCGAAGCGTCCGCCAAAAATTCACGCTGCCTGGAAATGGCCAGCTTGATTAATTGAGCGAAAAGGGGGGATAAGATGGCGAACAGGAACCCCAGCAAGACCACGAATCCCGCTCCTCCTCTTCCTTGCCGGTTTCCCCCTCCCCAAAAAGCGGAACGCACAAACAGGTCCGACAAAAGAATCACCGCGCCCGCGAACACGGTGGCGAGCATCATGACGCGGATATCGTAGTTTTTCACGTGGGAAAGCTCGTGCGCAATCACGCCTTCCAGCTCCAAGCGGTTCAGTTTTTTCAACGCACCCGTCGTGACTGCGACTATCGCATGCTGAGGGTCCCTTCCCGTCGCAAACGCGTTGATGCTCTCGTCCTCCATGACGTAGACGCGGGGCATGGGTATGCCGGCGGCAATCGCCAATCCCTCCACCGTATGCACCAGATGCGGAAACTCGTTCTTGCTCGCTTCCCTGGCGCCCGTGGAAGCCAAGACGATTTTGTCACTCTGGTAGTACATGACGAGCGTCAGCAGGACGGAAATGATTACGGCGAAAGAAACCCCGTACTGTCCAACCCCCACGTACACACCGAACGCATAGGAAACAAGGAAGATGAGGAAGAGGAAGACGACGAATAAGAGGTAGGTGCGCGTCTTGTTGCCCGCCATCTCATCGTAGAACGAGGCCATGACGTGAAAAAAGCATCACGGAATTATAAAGGTATTTTTATTGCGAAGGAATCGTTCAACGCGGGACGCCGGCTTCAAGAATAAGGGTTATTAAGCGTCTTCCGCAGAAACCGTATCCTTTGCTCCCTTCGTCCAGCCCGGTCAAGGACGCCGGCCTTTCGAGCCGATAACACGGGTTCAAATCCCGTAGGGAGCACTCTTCATTCCAAGCAGTCTCGGGTCTGCCTCAAGTTACCAAAACTTATTTAAACTTAGTCCCATTAACCCTTCAGGGGTGGAGGCGCATGGGCGGAGTGAACATGAACGTGCACGTGAAGCCGTATACGGCGAGAGTATTAGGAGTCATCAAGGAACGATTCGGCTTGCGGAACAAGGACCAGGCGCTGGACAAGTTTGCCGAAATGCACGGGGATGAGTACGTGGAACGGGAGGTAAAGGACGAACTCGCGCGCGACATCGTGCGGTCGGTGGAAGCGCATGAAAAGAAGCATGGCCTCAAGCCCATGACGTTGAAGGAACTGGACGAGCTCTGCGGGGTAAGCAGCGGATGACGTTCGGCTATGAACTCTCCGGCCGCTTAAAGGATACGCTCAGAGTTCTGTCGAAACGAAACCCGGTGCTGGCGTTGGAAGTAAACAGGAAAATAAAGCAGATATTAGCCAGCGATGAAACGTCCATTGACCATTACAAGAACTTGAAGCACGGCCTCAGCGATTACAAGCGCGTCCACGTCGGGAAAAGCTTCGTGCTGTTTTTCAAAGCATACCGCAAGGAGAAATTCGTCTTTTTCGACCGCTTGGTGCATCACGATGATGCCTACCGGCGCTAAGGAAGCGATAATAAGACGGGGGCGTCGTCCTAGAAACGGCCGAGGGACCGCGCTCAGAACACGTCCCGCTCCGGCTTCTTCTTGATGAACGTGCCTTCCTCCAGCTCGCAAGAGGCCGTCTGCTGTTCCTCCTCGGAGTTCATCACGATGGAGCGCCCCCCCGAAGACGCTGCATTTTTATTATCCTTCAACTTCAGGATACGAGGATGGAGATGGCGCGGATGGGGCTGATCGAGTTTTTCGCGGCCTTGCTGCTGGGCGCGGCGGGAAGCGTGGTCGTAAAATACTTGTTCGACGAGTATTTGAAGCGCGCCAGCCTGTTCGGCGTCTCGCTTTCCACGTTAGGGGTGGCCGTGTTCGTCGCAGCCTACCTTCTCCTTTTAGCGCTCGTGTTCCGGGAACAGACATGAGAGGGGAAGACCGGCGCGGAAACCGGGATGGCAGCACTGAAAACCAAAACGAGTGCCACCCCCAAAAAAGAAGGCGGAGTTCGTTAGTTCGCTTCTAGAAAAAAAAGGTGAAACCGATGGGTTTCGTAGGTGAGTTCAAGGAGTTTTTGAAGAAATACCAGGTGCTGGGGCTGGCGGTCGCATTCATTATCGGGGCGGCTTCCACGAAGCTCGTGACGGCGCTCGTGAACGATTTAATTATGCCTATCGTGGGGCTCTTGGTTCCAGGTGGGGACTGGAGAACCGCAACGGTAAGCGCGGGCAACGTCAAGTTTCTGGTTGGCGATTTCGTGGGCGCCCTGATCGACTTCCTCGTCATCGCGCTGGTCGTGTTCCTCATGGTCAAGTTCATCATGAAGGAGGACGCCACCGTAAAAAGGTAGGGAGAAAAGGGGAAAAAAGTAATGGAGCAGGCTATGAAGCGAGGATAAGCGTGCGAAAAAGGGAAGCGCGGCGGGCAAATTTATCTTCTTAGTTTAGGCAGCAGGAGGGCCAAGGCCAGCACGAGAGAAACCAAGGCCAAAAGGGAGTTCCAGCTGCCGAGTGCGGAGAACACTTCGGGGAACAAGGCGGCCAACGCCCAGTACAAGAGTAGCACGTCTGCCAGAAGGCCTGCACCGACGTTCATGCCCTGACCAAGAACGAGGAAGCATAAAAAACGAACGGGTAAATAAGCAACCATGCATTTTGCGCTTGCTAAGGAAGACCGAAGGCTCCTGAAAAGGTCCTTCGTACTCGCTGCCGGCATTCGAATCGGCTTGTTGGTCCTCGCCTATCTTGCCGGAAGGATGTTCTTGAGCCGAGAGACACCTGCCACGGACCTCGTTCTGGATATGTTCGCGCGGTGGGATGCACACTCGTACTTGCTCGTGGCGCAGCAGGGATACTCGGCAGCGCCGCAGCTCCAATACTTGCTGGCGTTCTTTCCTCTTTATCCGCTCGCGATTCGGCTGTTCAACTATCTTTTTTTGAATCCGGTAACGGCCGCGCTAGTGGTTTCCTTTCTCGCGTCCGTGGCTGCGAGGGTTTTTCTGCAAAAACGGGCGAAAAAGGAGGGAGACGAGGCATTCTCGGAACGTTCCTTGGCCTACTTTTTCTTGTTTCCAACGGCCTATTTCCTGGCGGTGCCGTACAGCGAATCCTTGTTTTTCGCGCTCGTGTTGGGAGCATTCTTTTTTGCGAGGGAAGGCAAGTGGAATGCGGCGGGAATCCTCGGAATGCTGGCAGTACTGACGCGGGGGCAAGGCATCGTTTTGTTCCCGGCACTGCTCGCGGAAGCCTACTTGCAGAAAGCGGAGTGGAAAAAAACGGCGGGCCTCCTGTTAATCCCCCTCGGACTCGTCTTGTACCTTGGAATCAATTTCTGGATTGGCGGAAGCCCGTTGGCGTTCATGGACTACCAGCAGAAGACCTTCAGCCACCGCCTCGTGGCGCCCTGGAACCCCATAACGGACGGCATTTCCAGTGTTTTGAAAGATGCGCCCTCGGAATACCGGACGAAAGTGCTGGAGCTGCCCCTGCTGGCGTTCGGGGGAACGGCGCTTGCCTTGCTGATATCAGCGCGGTGGCTTAGGCCGTCCTACCAACTCTACGGGTGGCTGCTGCTGGCGTTGTTCGGAAGTCTCTCGTTCCAGATCAGCATGCCTCGCTATGTGATGGCGGTGTTTCCGTGGTTTTTCATCCTAGCGAGGCCTAAAAATGAAAACGTGCATCGTCTCCTGCTGCCCGCTTTTTCCATAAGTATGGGCGGGCTGTTCTTTCTCTACTCCTTGGGAAGGTGGGCGTTCTGACAACGGGCGCTGGACTCTCGGAAGGCGGACAGTACGGTGTTGAAGGGGCGATTTGCGCCAAGTCCGAGGCGGCTCCTGGGAGACGGCAGGCATTTATATTTATAGGCCAAAAAGCATAAAGGCCATTGGGGGGATGCGTATGGAAAAGGAAGTGGGGCGCGTCGTCCACTATTTCGGCAAGCTCGGCGTGGCCGTCGTGGAGCTTTCGGGCGACTTGAAGGAAGGGGACGCCGTGCACGTGAAGGGCGCGCATACGGACTTCCAGCAGCGCGTGGAAAGCCTGCAGCTGGAACACGAAAACGTCCAGCAGGCAAAAGCGGGGCAGTCGGTAGGCTTGAAGGTCAAGGAGCCAGCGCACGAGCACAACGTCGTCTATAAAGTAGAGGCCTAGAAGAAACGGCCGGCGCAGCGAAGGCAGAACGCGAAAACAGCGCGCGGACAAAGGCAGAGGAGGCTATACGAATTCCTTCAAGAACGAGAGGATTTCGGCGAGGGCTTCCCTGGAACGGCGCTCTAACGAATGCGAGTCGCCTTCCAACAGCTTCAAACGCTTGGGTTCTTTCGCTAGAGCATAAGCGTCAACGCTTTCTTGGAAAGGGACCAATTCATCGAGGGTGCCATGCAGGAAAAGCTTGGGGCAGGAAAGGGCTTTGACGGCCGTTGCTACGTCGTAAGACAGTTGGTCTTTCTTGAACGCGTACTTCAAATCGAAAGAGTCGCCGAAGCCCTGGATGGTTAAAACGCCGTTCTTTTCCCACGCTTCCACGTCCTTCCTTTCGTGGAACTTGTCGGGGTACTTGGAAAAGTACAAGGGCGCGGAAACGGCGACTACCGCATCTACGCTAGTATTCGCAGCCACATCAGCCGCACCAGCAGGCGCGGCCAAGACCGGTTTGTGGGCGGTCTTTTTTTGGTGTCTTGACGCATACAATTCCGCAACCGTTCCCCCCATGGAGTGTCCGATTAACGCCAGCTTGCCAAACGAATAGTTTTTTCGGAGGTAGCGAACGGCCATTTCAACATCCTCCAGTTCCTGCGTGACCGTCAGGTCCTCGATGCTTCCTTCGCTTTTGCCGTGGGCAAAAAAGTCGAACGTGAGCGCGAGGTAACCGGCCTGTTCAAGGAAATGCATCCACCCCCGCTTGTTGGAGGAGAACCGGTAGCCCCGGAAGCCGTGCAGCACCACGACGGCGTTTTGGAAACGAGGGGGCTTGAAGAGCGTGCCTTGGAGGAGGCCGCCCGTGCCAGGAAAAGAGACTTTAAAGGGCATGGGAAGGGCAGTTCTAGAAAAAATATAAAGAGAACGCTTCTGGCAGAGAACAACGAGAGAGAACGAAGGGAAATACGGCCTGCGGTTTGTTTATTCGGCAAACGTGATGAACCAGATGGCAAAGACGCCCAGCAAGATGAGGACGAACTGCACGAGCGATTTCTTGAGGTCCACTTCCTTCTGGAACTCGGGAAGCAGGCCCGCGGTGGCAATGTAGGTGAACATGCCTCCCGTAAACGCCAACACGACGGAGCTCAAACCCGCGATGGCAGCGGAAAAGTAGTAGAAGGCCACGGCGCCCAAGACGGCGAACAGGGCGCCGAGGAGATTGAAGAACAGGGCTTTCTTGCGGGAAAACCCGCTGTAAAGAAGCAGCCCGAAGTCCCCGATTTCTTGCGGGATTTCGTGCAGCACCACGGCAACCGTAGTCGCGATGCCCACGTCTACTCCAGCAAGGAAGCTGGCGGAGATGGCGACGCCGTCAAAGAAGTTGTGGACGCTGTCCCCCGCGAGGTTGAGGTAGGCGAGCGGCTTTTCCACGGCCCGGTGTTTACCGCGGTGATGGTGGTGCCAATGGATCAGCTTTTCCAATGCGAAGAATGCGAGGATGCCCACCAGTGCATAGAGGAAAACCGAGGAAACCGGGAGCTCCTCGCTGGCTTCCGGCAGCAAATCTAGGAAGGCGGCGCCCAACAGCGTGCCCGTGGCGAACGCGATGAGCATGAAGAGGAGCCGGTCCATCGTCTTTTGCTTAAACGGCAGGACGAGCACTCCGGCCAGGGAAATCAAACCAACCACAAGCGCCGCTCCCACGATCCACTCCAGAACCATGTAGAGGCAAAGGAAAGGAATATTAATAAGTTTTTTCTAGAAAGTTAATAGTATTCACTTGAAAAAGGGGGCGGGTTATTAAGATGGCGGAAATCGTGAGCGTTTCCTTACCTTCGGGGCTCGTGAAGGAGGTGAGCCGCATGCAGAAGCGGCTGCAGTTCCGCAACCGCTCCGAACTTTTTAGGGCGAGTTTGGAGGCGCTGAACGCGGAGAACGAGGAAGTGGACGAGCTGAAGGGGAACGTGTCCGGCGTGCTGTCCGCCATGCACGAAGAACCCAACGAACCGCAAGTCGTAAAGCTGCGTCACGAGTTTCACGACATTGTCATCACGGCCATGCACCACGAGTTCAAGCGCGCGTGCGTCGAACTGTTCCTCCTGGAAGGCCCTGCGGACCGCGTGAAGGAAATGTATTACGCGTACAAGCGGCACCCGAAGACGAAGTACGTGCGGCTGCTGGCGGAATCGTGAAATCAGGGGGCTTTGCCCCCGATACCCCCGTTGCGCTCGGCGGCTGCTCCCCGCCCTCTCGGAATCAGGCAGGAGTTTCCAGGCCGTCACTAAAAAGAGGGAAGGCGGCAGGAGGACAGCGAACGGATGCAAACGCAGGACGTTTGGAAGAACAGGATTTCCTTTTGGAAAGCGCCGACCAGAACGCTTTTAAAACGCGGAAGAGAATATTGGATGCACAATAAGCAAGGGGGGTGTAAGCATGGACGTGAAGATGGTCGGACTGCTTTTGGTAGGATTGCTGTTGCTTGGGTGCACGACACAAACGCCGCCTTCCACGACGGCGACGCCTCAAGGGACGGCTACCGTGGCGGCTACGGTGGATGAGAACGTCCCGCCCTTGCCTCCGGACAATACTTTGGAGAGCACGGCAACCCCGAACGCCGAGACGGCTACGCCTCCCGGCACCGTGCCGACCAAGGAGTTCACGGTGACTGCAAAGACTTGGGAATTCCAGCCTTCCACGATTACGGTGAAGCAGGGCGACCGCGTCAAGCTCAAGATCACGAGCGTGGACGTGAACCACGGCTTCAACCTGCCCGAGTTCAACGTGAAAGCGAACCTACAACCGAACCAGGAAGCGACGGTGGAGTTCACGGCCAGCAAGAAAGGGACGTTCAACTTCTTCTGCGACGTGTTCTGCGGCGAAGGGCACCAGAATATGAAGGGGCAACTAACCGTCGAGTAATTTTCTCCTCTTTTCCTGTTGTTTTTTCAAGCGATTCTAGCGGATGCTTGAAAGGCAAGGTAAAGTATTATTAACCGGTTGTGTCCCTAACTTGTCTTTCGTTTTTTCGGGGAGGAGAATGAAGTTCGTCTTCGTGACCGGAGGCGTGTTGAGTTCGCTCGGAAAGGGCGTGCTCACGGCATCCCTTTCCCGCCTGCTCAAGCTGAACGGCCTGCGCGTCAGCTGCATGAAAATAGACCCTTACTTGAACTGCGATGCGGGCACCTTGAACCCCTACGAGCACGGCGAAGTGTTCGTCACGCAGGACGGCTTCGAATGCGACTTGGACGTCGGCAACTACGAGCGTTTTTTGGACATTTTCGCCGTGAAAGAGCAGAATTTGATGATGGGCAGCGTGTACAAGGCCGTGATAGAGAAGGAGCGCAAAGGCGAGTTTTTGGGAAACACAATCCAACTCATTCCGCACGCGACGAACGAAATCAAGAAAAGGATCCGGCACGCGGCGGAAGTGACGAAAGCGGACGTGTTGTTGGTGGAAATCGGGGGCACAGTGGGCGATATCGAGAGCGAAGTCGTTTTGGAAGCGGCGAGGCAGATGCGGTTCGAGAACGGCGAAGAGCCTTCCGTCTTGTTCGTGCACTTGGCGCTCGTGCCCAAAATCATCACGAACGAGCAGAAGACGAAGCCCATGCAGCACAGCGTGAAGGCGTTGCTGGCGCGCGGAATTACTCCGGACATTTTAGTGGCCAGAAGCGGCGACGCGTTGCTGGAAAGCACGAAGAAGAAGATTGCGCTGATGTGCAACGTGTTACAGGATTCCGTGTTCTCTTCACCCGACCAGAAAAACATCTATAATCTGCCTTCCGAACTCGGAAAACAGGGGGTGGAAGCGGTTTTTGCGAAAAAGTTGGGGGTCAAGGTCAAGGACGGGAAGGAGGACCCGTGGCAGAAGATTCTGGAAAGGCAGGAGCGTTCGAATGTGAGAAGAAAGATTGCAGTCATTGGCAAGTACGCGCAGACCACGAAGGACACGTACATGAGCGTCTTCGAGGCGTTGAACCATGCCCTCGCGGCAAACGAAGCGAAAGGGGAAACAACGCTAGTCAATTCCGAAAATATTGAGAAGGGAAAGGAGGATTTGAATGGGTATGACGCGTTCGTCGTTCCCGGCGGGTTTGGGGGCAGGGGCACGGAAGGCAAGATGAAAGCCATCCAGTTTGCGAGGGAAAACAAAATACCGTTTCTGGGGCTGTGCTACGGCTTGCAGCTTGCGGTGATTGAGTATGCACGAAATGTTTTGGGGTTGAAGGGCGCGAATTCCACGGAAATCGATGAGAAGACCCCGCACCCGGTCATTGATTTGCTGCCGGAGCAGAGGACGGTGGAGGAAAAAGGGGCCACGATGCGGCTGGGGGCGTACCACGTAAGCGTCAAGCCGGGCACGCTGGCCGCGAAAGTGTACGAGAAGGAAATGAAGGAAGGGCACGTGTTCAAGAGGTTCCGGCACCGTTACGAGGTAAACCCGGACTATGCGGGAAAGTTGGAAGAGGCCGGGTTCGTGTTTTCAGGAAAGGACCCGAAACGGGACATCAAGAAGATCGGGGAACTGCCGCAAAAAACGCATCCGTACTTCATCGGGACGCAATACCACCCCGAATTCGACTCGCGCTTGGAACGGCCGGAGCCCTTGTTTTATGGGTTGGTAAAGGCCACGCTGAAATAGCCAGCAGAAACACGCCGCGTGGCTTTTTCCGCGTCTAGCATACCCCATGCAAAGCTCTCCGAATATGCCCCCGTGTTTTATAAAAATCACTGGAAACGAGGCTTGCGGGGGAATAAAAGCAAGGAGAACAGGGAATGCAACAGGAGCTGCTGGACATGAAGGGAAATTTGAATCCGGAAGAAGGTTTATTAAGCGAGATTCGAGCGGGGGTATGCTGCAGCTGCGGGTTGAACCGGCGGTATTCGGGGCGAGGCACGCAGGGAAACGGCGCGCTTCGCCCCGCTTCTAATCACCAAGGGTAACAGGAAACACTCAAATTCGCAACTACGTGAGATCGTATGGCGGACGGCGTTCAACTTGAAGTTTCCGAAAAGCCTGCGGACGCGGCTTCTCCGGGCGCGGCAGCGGAATTCGCCGAGTTTTTTAGAGAGGTCATGCAGAAAGAAATCAGCGCGTTGGCCTCCGTTTATCCCGAACAGCGCTCGCTGGAAGTTGATTTCCGAAAACTGGCGCGGTTCAATTCCTATTTGGCGGACGGCTTGCTGGAAAACCCGGACCCCTACTTCAAGGCCGCGGAAGAAGCGCTGGAAAGCCTGCGCGTCCCCACTGCCGCAGGACCCCTGAAAGCGCACGTGCGCTTCCGCAACTTGACGGAAGAACGCCTCGTCATGGTCCAGCACCTTGGAGCGGAGCACTTGGACAAGCTCATCGCCGTAGAGGGCATCATTTCGCTGGCCACGGAAATCAAGCCCGTCATCAAGCGCGCGCACTGGGAATGTTTGCATTGCGGCTTGAAGCACTTCACGCACCCGGAGAAGAACCTTCTGAAGGCGCCGGAATATTGCCGGTGCGGGAGAAGGGACTTCAAGCACTTGGAGAACGAGGACGAGTTCGTCAACATGCAGAACGCGCAGATGCAGGACTTGGTGGAAAAACTGCGCGGCAATTCCCCAACAACGCACATTTCGTTATGGCTGGAAGAGGACCTCGTGAACCACGTTTCTCCAGGTGAGAAGTTCCTCGTGGCGGGCATTTTGCGCAAGCGGCCCGTTACGAAAGACCGG
>SBBD01000045.1 GCA_005239845.1 archaeon
GGTGCCTCAAATCCAGCCTCGTCAGATGGTCCTTCCTGTAACAATGAGAATGTTGGCATAAAACGATGGAGAATGCAAGTTGGAATGTTTACTTTACAGAACGAAGAGGGTTTTAAATCCCGCAATAATACGGATAAGAGGTGTGACAATGGAAAAAATTCCAGTGGCGATTCTTGGAGCGACAGGCGAGGTCGGCCAGAATTTCGTGACAAACCTCCAGAACCATCCGTGGTTCGAGATCGCGGCGCTCTACGCTTCGGAGAGGTCGGCGGGAAAGAGCTATGCGGGCGCCATCGATTACGGCAGAGAAACATCCAGATGGTTCTGCCACGAGAAGCCCCACAAGAAAATCCTTGAAATAAAAGTCAAAAACTTGAACAACGTTGATGTGGGCGAGTGTGGTCTGTTCTTCTCTGCCCTGCCTTCTGAAATCGCGCTCGAGACCGAGGGAAGGGTCGCGAAGGAAAAGCCAGTCGTCAGCACCGCTTCATCGTACCGCTATTTCGATGACAGTTTTACGTACCTGCCTGGCGTGAACGAGCCCCACACGAAGATGATCGAAGTCCAGCGCAAGAGCCGCGGCTGGAAAGGATATGTCGTACCGCAACCCAACTGCACGACGATTGGACTGGCGATGTCCCTGAAGCCGATTTACGATGAATTCGGCCTGAAGAGCGTCACGATGGCATCGATGCAGGCCGTCTCGGGCGCAGGTTACGCCGCGATTGCGGAATGGTTGAAGCAGAGAAAGTCGGAGGGAGGGAATCTGCCCTGTGATTTGCACAATTTCGTCCCGAAGACTTTCGAAGGCAACGTCATCCCATACATCAAAGACGAGGAGTCGAAGGTCAAGAAGGAGACCGTCAAGCTTTTGGGGAAATTCTCCGGCGGGAAAATCGAGCCGGCAAAGTTCAAGGTCGCTTGCAAATGCAACAGGGTCCCTGTGATACACGGCCACACGGAGTCCGTCTTCATCGAGACCGTGGAGAAGTGCTCGGTGGACGACTTGAAGAAAGCCTGGAGAAGCTACAGGAGCGAGCCGCAGAAGCTCGACCTGCCCCTTGCCCCGAAGCACCCGATAGTGGTGATGGACGAGGCGGACAGGCCGCAGCCGAGGTTCGACTCTTACGTCGAGAAGGGGATGGCCGCAATAATCGGCGGGGTGGAAGCGAACATCTTCGAGAACGGCTTCCAGTACACGGTGCTTTCGCACAACGTCGAGCTAGGCGCGGCGAGGGGAGCTGTCCTGGCGGCGGAGTTTCTCCACAAGACCGGACTGATTAACCCAGCAATCGTCACCCAATGAAGTTTGGACGATTGACAGCGACGGCGCGAACAAACAGAGATATGCGGCACCTGGGACACGTACAACCTGATTTTCCAGCGGCCTTGGAACAGCAACAACAAAATACTTTTCATGAGGATGACGATACCGCAGAGCCCCCCTGATGTCTGGGTGATGGGCTCCGACGGCTCCGGCGCCACGGTCGTTCTTGACTCCGACCAGTACACTTACGGAAACCCTGTTTGGAACAATGCCGGCAACAAGATCGCCCTGATCAAAAGCGAGGAGCTTTCACAGAACGTGTTCACTTTGTTTTACCCTTAACGTTTTTAATTAGCAGTCTGATTTATTTACAGGTCATGGAATGAAAAACAGCGGCTTGTCTTCAACAGTCGTCGTGGTCCTGGTGACAATTGTTCTGGTGGCCGGCGCCGGCGCATATTTTTTGGTTCCCCGACCGAAAGGTTCCACCACGGGAGAAAACCAATCGCAGGGGCCACTCCAGAATTCTCCCTATTATCACCGCGTTTACTCAGCCACATCGTCCGACGGCGTAAACTGGGTCGTTGACAACACCTTGCTTTTCGACCACGCATCCGTTCCAGGGGCCGTCTATTTCGAGAACAAGCTCTACGTTTATTTCGTCAACGCAACTGACTGGCAGAACGAGAAGTTGAGCGTGGCGATAAGCCAGGACCGAGGCGCCACTTTCACTGTTCATGACGTCCAGATAACAGGCTCCAACAGCCCATACCCCGTTGACCCGAACCCGATAATCGACAACGGCAAAATCCGACTCACTTACTTCGGCAACTTCATGCAGAGCGAAACCGGCAAGATGGTCACCGCAACTTCTTCGGACGGGGTCAACTTCACGGAGGACAGAGTACTAATAACTGGTAACTTCACGGACCCAGACTTGTTTTATGATGATGTTCGCGGGGAGTGGGTCCTGTTCCTTAGCCCGACGATGACGAAAGCAACGGCCCCCTCAATCTCATCCACGTTCACCACGGATACTGGGTTCAGCTGGAACGGCAGCGTCTCGTCGACCCACAAAATCGGAAGCAAATATTACACTTACTACATCAGCGATGGTAAAATTTCTGTGGCGGAGTATTCAAACGGTACCCTCACAAGCGTCGCCACAAACATCCTGAACTACCAGGGGTTGAACGCCGACCCGTCCGTCGCGATTTTCGGCGAGAACGACTACAAGATGTTCTTCAAGACGCAGGTGAATCAGTGAACCCTGCCAGAGGTTTTTGCGTTTTTATTCTCACCTGAAGTTGGTTCAAACGTTATTGTAAACGAATGTTATCTTCAAGAATTTTTCAGAGTTAGGCCTTTTTTCCACGCACAAGCACCAAAGCAGTCACCGCGACGCCCGCAATTGCCAGGATTATCACGTAGACGATTAAATCCGAAGAAGGCGCCTGGGGTGTCGTCGGGGTGCCAGTTGCGTACATGCTCACGCTTGATGAAGTTTCCCCGCTAAGGCTTACGTATTTCGTCCCGTGGTAAACGTTGTCCGAGCTAGCGATGTACAAAAGTTTTCCCGCGAAATTTTCACTCGAAGTCAGAATTCCCTGGGAGTCGGTCGTACCAAGAAGCGTGTTTTCTTTCCCGTCTTCCGTACCCCAGTATATCGTGGTGCTGGAAAGAGGAGAGCCGTCCGATTTCAGGAACGTGAAAGTGAAAGCGACCTGGTTTTCTGCAGTGCCAGCGTTTTCGCCCGTCGAAACTGCCACGTTGAAAAGGTTCACTTGGTTTGCAACTCCGCCGGAGACGATATACGATCCGTTGTCAGAAATCGCCACCGAGTAAACTCCGCTCGACGTGTGTTTCCAAAGCGGGGCGCTGCTGCTTCGCGAGAAAAGGAAAGTGCCGGTTGTCCCTGCCGCGATGTAAGATCCATCGGAAGAGATCGCCACCGACTCGACCCAGTTGCCAGTGTTGTAGTTCCACGTTGGAGTGCTGGATGAATTTGAAAATAGATAAACGCGGTTGCTCCAGCTGCCAGCCGCGATGTAATCGCCCGCCGATGAGACTGCCACAGAGGTCACTGAATCACCGACAGTATAACTCCACGAGGGGGTGGCGCTCGCGCTTGTGAATAGATAGACCTTGCCGTCCGTTGTCGGGACATCGTCGTAGTCGCCAGCCGCGATGTATCCGCCGTTTGCGGAGATCGCCGCCGAGTTCATTGTGCCAACGTTTCCCGCATCGTATGTCCAGGACGGCGTGCTCGAACCGCGAGAGAAAAAGAGAACGTTGTCCGCCGAAGCCGCCGAGATGTAATTCCCATCCGAAGAAATCTTCACCGAGTTCACCAGGCCTTCACTCCCATCCACGCCCTTGTCAGTCGTGTGCGTCCAGAGCGGCGTGCTTGAAGTCCGGGAGAAGACGGAAATTTTTGAGTACGAGTAGTAGTACGCGTTCGTGTCCCAGCTCCCCGCGACGATGTAACTCCCGTCTGAGGAAATGCTGACAGATACAACTTTTTCGCCGGCGTCATATGTCAAGAATGGTGTGCTGGACGACCGCGAGAAAAGGTAGACGTTGCCGTCATAGCTCCCCGCGACCAGGTAATTCCCATCGGGCGATATGGCAACAGACCTGACCCATCCTCCCGTCGTGTAGCTCCAGACTGGCGTGCTCGATGCGCTGGAGAAAAGGTATACCTTGCCGTCATCGCTTCCAGCCGCGATGTAGCTGCCGTCGGAAGATATCGAGACGGAACGGATGTCGTCCCCTGCGGCGTAGCTCCAGAGAGGCGATTGGGCCGTCTGCGCAGCAATCGGACTGGCGGCAAAAGCCAGAGACAGGAAATGCGCGAACAACAGAGCAATTGTCATGCTCAGCAACCTGTTTTTTCTCGAACTCATCGTCAACAATGAAATTTTGGCAACGCCAAATAAATACTTTTGCTAACTGTCGGCATTTGAGATTTATTGGAATTGGTAGCGGGGGGTGGAGTTTCCGAAAGCGGCGGAGCCGTCTTCTCTTGAACCACCGGCCTCCGGGTTATGAGCCCGGCGGGCACTCCATGCTTCGGGGCAATCAGTTTTTCCGATTGCTTGCCCTACCCCGCTACGTAGAAACCGTCGAACCCCACTGATAAATGGTTTACGTTTTCGGGAGTTTAGTCGTCTGGGGTTTTTCAGAGGGAACCATCACCTTGCGCAACGTTCCGCCCAGAACCGCACCCGCCGCAACTATCCCGACAATCACGAAGGCCGAGAAGAAGAAACTCGTCAGAATATTTTGCAGGAGCGATTCCGCAGTGAAGTTCGTTCCAGTCGCGGCCGAGGCCGCCGTCAGGATGTCGGACAGTTTGCTGGTTAAAATTCCGTGGATTATTCTGTTTGTCGTCCCGTTTATCGCCGCGGTTATCGCCAGGAACGATCCGGGGACAAAAAGCCCCGCGATCAAAATCGACCCGCTCAAACATCCCGCGCGGAATCTCCACCAGTAGTGGACCCCCCCGCCGAGGAAATAACCGACAAGGATCCCGCCGAGCAGGTATGCGAAGATTCCCCCGCCAAGGAAAAAGCTCCCGAGGAAGGCGAAGAAGAAGCCGTAAAGGACCGGCCTGAGGTATGTCCTGCGGTCCATTTTCCTGCTCAGGAGGAAAATCAGCAGGCTAAGGAGAACGCAACCGAACGCCACGTAAACCAGCCTGAACGTGAATTCGTCCATCGCATCAACCACTCGCTTGAGATTGGTGGGTGCTCGTTTAAAAATGTCGCACGTGCGACGGAAATCCGGGCAAATCAAAAAACTTATAACGTTGGGTGCGAAGACCACGAAGGTTAGATGCACGGTTGGGCTGGCAATGTGTTGCGGGTTGATCTCAACCGAGAAAAGGTGGTCAAGCAGCCGTTAGACCCACAGGTCGCGCGCGATTTCATAGGCGGCCGAGGTTTGAATTCAAAGGTTCTTTTCGACGAGGTGAAGCCCGGGATAGACCCGCTAGGTCCGGAAAACGTCTACTGCATGTCTTCGGGCCCGCTCACCGGGACGGCAATCAGCCTTTCGAGCAGAATCCAGGTCAGCACGATTTCCCCGCTCAGCTACATCCTCGGCGACGGGAACTCCGGTGGCGACTTTCCAGCGCTGCTCAGGCGCGCGGGTTACGATCAAATAGTGATAACTGGCCGGGCGGGCAAGCCGAAGTATCTCTGGATTGATAACGACAAGGTCGAACTGAGGGGCGCCTCCGACGTTTGGGGCAGGAACAACTACGAGACTGTTGACATGCTCCAGGAGGACCTCGGCAATGACGTCAGGGTCGCCTCGATCGGGCAGGCCGGCGAGAACCTCGTCAGGTTCGCTTGCACGGTTTTTGACCGCCACTTCACGGCATCGAGGGGCAGCGGCGCCGTCCTCGGGTCGAAGAACCTCAAGGCGATCGCGGTCAGGGGCACGGGAAAGATCGAGCCGGCGAAACCGGACGAGTACATGCAGCTTGTGCGCGAGGACACCCAGTTCTTCCTCACGGACAGGACCCAGCGAGAGATCCACAAGTACGGGACGCACCTCGGCGTGGTTAACTGGTATCCAGGCTACAGGTACTTCAAGAAGCTCCTCAGCAGGGAGGAAATCCCGTTCGAGCTCACGCCGGAAGGTTTCAAGAAGGACGAGATCGGGCGCTACGGGTGCTTCGGCTGCGTCGTCGCTTGCAGGGACGTCTTCAAGATACCGGAGGGGCCATACAAGGGCGAGGTGGGGAAGGCGCTCGAGTACGAGACGATTTTCTGCACTGGAATAAACTGCGGGATAATGAAGCAGACGCCGATCAGGGTAATCAACAACCTCTCGGACAAGTACGGGATGGACACGATCCCGCTCGGGAACGTCATCGCATTCGCGAAGGAGCTCTACAGCCGCGGAATAATCACAAAGGCGGACACTGACGGACTTTCGCTGGATTGGGAGGAAGTGGACGACCAGATCGAGCTCATCCACAGGATTGCCATGAGGGAGGGTGTCGGGAACAAGATGGCCGAGGGGATGTACAGCTACGCAAAGATCGTCGGGAAGAACGCGATGGATTATTGTTATCACGTGAAGGGGCTGAGCCGCGGGCCGGCCCTGTATCCTGTCGGCATTTTCACTCTCGCTCACGCGACATCGACGCGCGGCGCCGACCACCTAAGGGGAAGGAGCTGGGCGTTCGGGGAGAACGACCCCGATATATTCCCGAATTGGGTGAAGACAGGGCTTATGCCGAGGGATGCCGTGCCAGCGCTCGTGCTGTCAGAGAACGCGTGCACGCTGCCCGACACAATCGGGCGCTGCAAGGGGAGCGTCAACAACTGGCCAAGCGCCGTCCCGCTGTGTTTCAAGTATCCCGTCTGGGGCGGCATAGCGAAGCTCTTGACCGCGTTGACCGGCGTCGATTACTCGGAGGCAAGTGTCGTGGAGGCGATGGAGAGGATCTACTCCATCGAGAGGGCGCTTCTTATCAGGCAAGGCATCACGCGCAGGCAGGACAGGCTCGTGCTTCCGGCAGACCAGTTGGGGACGCCGGAGGAGAAGCAGGCGCAGGAGGAGCACGCGCGCATGCTCACGGACTACTACAAGGCGAGGGGCTGGGAGCCGGAGAACGGGGTGCCGACTCGCGCCACTCTCGAGAAGTACGGGCTGAAGTACGTGGCGGACGAGCTTGCGTCGCACGGGCCGTACAAAGAGTGGGACGGGCCGCCTCTCTGGGCGCTTGACAAGTATCCGCACGGCGGCAAGCGGGCGTAATTTTGCGTTGGTCATAAAAAATCCCGCCCGAATCGGGTTTTACGCTAGGGCGCAGAGCGGGGTTCCGCGACTGACGTAGGGTACGGTTTGCGCGCCCGACGGTTCCCTCCGTGGCTCGGCAATCAGCAGGGACGGCCCCGCACTTTGTCAGAAGTCCCTTGCCAGGTGAAACAGCTCCGTCAGCCCTTCCCAGCCGGGCTTGAGGCCGAGCCGTCCAAGGATTCTTTTCATCCTGCCCTTCCGGAA
>SBBD01000108.1 GCA_005239845.1 archaeon
TCGAACCCCGCGCCATGCTCTCCGACAACGGAAACGTGTTGGCAGACGCCTTCTTCCCCCGCATTCCAGATCCTGCCGCGCTCGCTCCAGCAGAATTTGACGGCCCCAACGCTCGCACCCACCGGAACGCCGGCAGCGCCTTCCACGCCAACACCTACGCCAACAGCAACACCTACGGCGACCCCAACCCCGACACCTACGCCAACACCCACTCCGACACCAACAGCAACACCTACGGCGACTCCGGCGCCTACTCCACCCGTCATCTTCAATGTCCAAGACAACGATAACCACTGCAATTGGGTTATCGTCACGTGGAACACGGACCTTGCTTCCGATAGTAAAGTCGAATACGGCCTCACTTCGGCGTATGGCACGAATACGACGTTAAACTCCACGCTGACCCTCAACCACTACGCCCGCATCTCCGGCCTCGCCTCAACCAAGACGTACAACTATCGCGTGTGGAGCTGCGCCAGCGGGTGGTGCAGCTTCAGCCCCAACTACCAGTTTGTCACCTGTAATCCACTGGACCTTAAATGCCAAGCGAGCTGTGATTTAATAGTTTAGCGTGCTCCTTTTTGAGCCCGATAGGCCTCTTTCACTTTTGCAGACAGCGGAAGAGAGTAAGCACTTAGCGGGAGAGCCCGTCGATCATCTTGGACAGGAACGCGCCCAAAGACTGCGCGTACCCCGTCAAGGCTTCGAGGACGCGGCCGTTCGACACGAAAAAGAGCACGCTGAACAGGAAGAGGAAGGCCAGCAGGGTAAGCACGAGCGTGTCGAACGAAGTCTGGGAGTGTTCCGTCATTTTCATCACTTCCTAAGCACGCGCACGCCGTGGCTGGTTCCGACGATCACTTCCGAAACGTTGCGGGAAAAAATTCCGTTGGCGAAAAGGCCGGGAACGTCATTCAATTCCTGTTCGAGCGCGGCAGGATCTGGAATGCGGGGGAAGAAGGCGTCTGCCAACACGTTTCCGTTGTCGGAGAGCATGGCGCGGGGTTCGACGCGCACCCGCTTTCGCTGCAGTACGCGCTTCACTTGCGGGAAGGCGAACGGCAAAATTTCGAGGGGCACAGCGCCTTTCAGGTAAGGAGAGAGCTTGCTTTCATCCACGATGACCACGAACTTCTTGGCGGCATAGTCCACGACCTTCTCCCTCGCGTGCGCGCCTCCTCCGCCTTTAATGAGGTTCAAGTGCTTGTCCACGAGGTCGGCCCCGTCCACGGCCAAGTGAATGAGCGGCGCTTGCTCGAGGGAAAGCAAGGGAATGCCGTGGTGGTGCGCCAGTTCTTCCGCGTCCAACGACGTGGGCACGCCCTTCACGTGCAAGGAACCGGCGCGCACTTTGGCCCCGAGTAAGGCAATGAATCTTGCAGAAGTGGAACCGGTGCCCAACCCCACCACCATCCCGCTTTTCACGCGTCGGACGGCTTCCTCGGCGGCCAGCAGCTTCGAGTCCATATTCAACATGTTGCACGCCACCGTATATAACGCTTTTTCAAGTTGAAAAGAGGAAGGGGCGGCATGCAGGCGATGCAGGACGCGGTTCAAGACCATACAGGCAAGCGTTTAAAAAAATTCGGGGCGCTAGAGCTTGGCGAACGAAACGAGAGAAAAGGAAAAAAGACTGAAGGCACGGGGGAAACGGTCGTGGCAAACGAGAAGAAAACCCATTCCAAGGAAGAACAAGCATCCAAGAGCCAGTGGCTCTACGTGGGCGTTATTCTCGTGCTCGCGTTCGCCATGAGCTTTCTTTACGTGAAATTCTTGCAGCCGAAAGCGTTCGACGTCAACGGCTTGAAAGTCATCAGCGCGCGCCCTCCCGGGGAGGAGCTTCCCGCCTTACTTGCCGAAAATCCCCTCATCTTGCGGGAGGAGCTTTTTCCGGGAAACAACTCGCAGAACGCGGTCGTGGGCGTCGTGGGGGCGGAAATGGCGAGCGTGTTTGGGGAAAACCAGCGTACGTTAGGCGTATATGGCCACGTCGCGGGCGCCCCGGCGGGCCAAGAGTTCGTGAACTGCGTCCAAGAGACGCGGAACTGTTCAGGGGAACGCATTGTGGTGAAGCTGGACCCGTGCAACTGCCTGAAAGTGGAAGGCGGAAAACTCTACGTCCTATACACGGAAGAGGAGGCAAAAAAGACGGAGACGCGGTTGAAGCTCCGGGGACTGCTGAACGCCGTCCTTGCCAAGAAACAATAACGGTAAAAAAAGCGGAAAGAAGGAAAATGCAAAGAAGCAAGTAACGAGGGAGAGGCGGTAACCCATGGACGAAAAATCATTGTCGTTAAAGTTGTTCGAAATCGGGGCCGTCGCGTTCGGCGAGTTCACCCTCAAGAGCGGCATGAAGTCTCCCATCTACATCGACTTGAGGCTCTTGGTGAGCCATCCGAAGCTCTTGAAGCGAGTGGCGGAAGCCATGGCGGAAAAACTAGCCGGCGTTGCCTATGACCGGCTGGCGGGAATAGCGTATGCCGGAATTCCTTTGGCGACGGCGCTGGCATTGGAAACGGGTAAGCCCATGGTGTACACGCGCAAGGAAGTCAAAGAATATGGAACGAAGAAGGCCGTCGAAGGCACGTTTAAGGCAGGAGAGACGGCGGTGTTAGTGGATGACCTGATCACGACGGCGGCAAGCAAATTCGAGGCGGCAGAAACCATCAAGAGCGCAGGTCTGAAAGCGGAATACGTTTTGGTGTTTTTGGATCGCGGTCAGGGAGGGAAAGAGGAGCTGGAGAAAAGAGGCATGACGCTGTTGTCGTGCATGACGCTTTCCGAGCTCTTAAGGCAATTGCTGGAAGCGAAAAAGATTTCCTTAAAACAATGGGAGGAGGTGTCCTCGTTCCTTGCAACCCATCGCGCCTGAAGCGGCATTTCTGGATGACGGCGACGCCCTGGCCGCCTTTCACGCCGCCGCCACGCTATTGCAGGTAGAAGGCTACGACGTGGAAGCCCGGTTTTATCCGTATGCGGGCCTGAAAAGCACCGCGTACGTGGACCGCGCCCAACGCCGCATTACGGGAAAGGTGTCGGACGGGCTGAAAGCAGCAAGCCGGGAAGCCTTGCTGGGGCTCGCCTTGGACTTGACGGCCAAGCTATTTAGAAAACAAGTGCCTGAAAACGCACGGCGTTTTGTGGAGGCGTACCATGAAGCGTTCCATGGAAAGCCCGCCTCTTCCCTCCACGATTCATTACGGAAGAGCCGGGGCAGGAAGCGGGGGGGAAAAGCGCAAGGAAAGCACGTGAACCTCGAGCAAGTCTTGGAAAACACGTGGACGAAATATGCCGCCGTGCTGGAGGGCCTGCAGAAGCCTTCCATCCACTGGAGCAAAAACCGGAGCAGACGGAGGCTGGCCTTCTACGATTCCGCCTTTCATGATGTGGTGGTCAGCAAGCGGTTCGACCGCGAAGACGCGCCCTCCTTCTTCCTGGAATACCTCGTCTTCCACGAATTGCTGCACGCCAAGCACGACATTTGGCACGGGAAGCGGGCCCGCATCCACCACCGCCAATTCAAAAAAGACGAGCGGCAGTTCGAGCACTATGAGGATGCCCAGCAGCTGCTCCGCGCCCTCTAAGCGCCAAACGCCAAATTAACAAAAACATACAATTTGTTAGAATTTCAGAAGGAATGTCGGAAAAAACGAAATATTTATAATTGTTGAGGGAGAAGCATGCTGGAGGCAAACGCCCGTCGAGGAAGCAGGGTGGGAAACGAAAGATTAGCTTTGTTGGAGGCAAATCCAAAACTTGGCTTTTCGTTCCCGCCCGCTCCCCGATTTCGTTGGTGGAGCGCCGTGGAACCGCACGAATATGGGGACTTGGACAAGGGAGTGCGACTGAATTATACTCCGGCCTTCCTGCTTGCGCTCGTGGCCGCCTATTTGTTTGCTGCCGGAGAGCTGGCCTCAGGGTTCTTCTTCCTCGTGGCCGCCATGGGCCTCTACAATGCCTTGAAGCCCGACACTACTGTAGACGTCATCTGAACTAAAAAGACGAACGAAGGGTTGGGGGCCTATTTTAAGTAAGCCATTGTTGACCGAGGCGCGTTTTTAGGAATCCGGGACGCTAGCCTCTTTTGCCGTAGTCCCTGGGCTTGAGCTTTTGCAGGACTTGCGTGAAAAAGTAGTAGGAGAGCAGGAGCGTAACGAACGCGTAAAAAGTCACGAGGCTGGTCGGCGCAAGATAGTATTGCAAGTAATTCGATGTCCAGAGCGCGAAAGCGAGGAGCACGACGTAAAAGCCCGCCAAATTCGCGACGTGGCGGTTCAGGAAGTAATAGCGCCAGACCGGAATGTGCTTCGGCAGCCGCTTGCGTTTTCTGGACATAAGAAAAATGGAGCGCCAGCCCAATATATATGGTTTTGGATTATGGAAAAGGAGCGGACCAACACTTTTTTTCTTAGTATTTGAGCTTGAACCGGAGCAAGGCAGCAATCTGGAAGGCGGAAAACTCCCTTCCCGCATCGTCTTCCGAATTGAAAATCAGGAGTTTCGACTTCAGGCGCTCCGCCTGCTCCAACAGCGAATTCAAGGATTTGTCGGAACGCAATAACAAGTCGGAAATCAGAAGGGTTTGCACGGCCCCCATGGAAAGGGCTTCCTGGACTTCCTGAACCCCGTACACGGCCAAGCCATCCTCCTTCCCGAGGCTCTTTTTCAAGGCTTCCAAGGCCGCAAATTCTTCCTGCACTTTTTGCCCCTGCACCACTTTTTCGAGCACGCCGGTCTTCAAGAGCTCATAAACCGCTGTTTTCTCGGCAGAACTCGCGTGCTCGAACCACAACTGCTTGCACAGCCGCGGGTTTTTTTGTTCCGCGAAACGCTTGAACTCGTCCTTTGTAAAGCCCGGCCCCGCAATTATTTTTCGCTCGGCTTCCTTTTTCTCCAGTGTCTCCAAAACCTCTTCAAAATATTTACGCTGCAGCTCTTCAAAGGTTTTGGGGTCGCGCTTGCTGGCCGGGTTCTCTATCTCGAAAAGAAACCGGATGCCGTTCGGTTGCAGCACGCTGAACAACGCCTGTTTCTCGTCCATCACTAAAATGAGGGCTTTCACGTGCTTGGCCTTCCTTCTTGCCTCTTCCAGCAAGGCCTTGTGGTAGAGCTGGAACGGTTTATATAGGCGAAAACGGCTGCCAATCTCCAGTTCAAGGGTGTGGTGCTGGCCTTGCTGCGCAAAGTCCTCTGGAGAAGCTTCCAAAATTTTTCCAGTTATACGCAGGCGCGTGACGGCTTCCGCGAACTCTACTTGCGTCACCTCCAACAGCAGCCTTACGAGCTTCTTTTCTCCACTATCGGCCCTCGTCAAGTCCAACGCTTTTACCCTTCGGAAGGAAGTGCCTTTCACTTTGTCGCCGGGTTCCACTAGTCTTGAAAGGAGCCACAAGTCCTCGAGGCTCTCCACTTCGCCTTTCAACTCTTCCGCTTCGAACTTGAGAACGCGCATGCAAGGCTGGAGGGAAAAGAAGTTTTTAAGGAAGGCGGCTGGTGGAAGGAAAACGAGGGAGGTTGGTGAAAAGAAGGAGAGGATGATGGGTAGAAGGAAAAGGAAACCGTTAGAAAGCCGGGCTAGGTAACCTCGTAGTTGTTTTCGCAGAGGTCCCTCGCTTGGTTGAAGTTGGCATAACAGTTCGGCCACTGGTTTTCAAGGCAAGCCCCTAAGTCCCCCACGGCCCGATGGATGCAGGAACGGTAGCCGGAAATTTGCGAACGCAAGGCGTTCAGCTCCTGGCGGTACACGACGCCGCCATTGGTTTGCCCTATCCAACCGGAAAACTGTTCGACGGTAACATAATTGCTTGGAACAGTGGTGGGCCGCATAGCAAAATAGAGGGCGGCAACGGACAGGAGCAGCGCAAGCACTGCCAAGCCTTTCGTCCAGTCCATCGTATTTTCTTGCTTCATGAAAGTACTCGGCGGTCGGAAGTTTATATTAGTATGTCTGTTTTTTCAACAGAGAACGTTATGTTTATATACCGCCCGAGCATAATGAGGGGCGGTGACCCCATGTACCGAATCCTTTGGTTCAAGATTGGAAGCCAGCGCATCCACTTGCTCAAACTCGCGGGAGCCTTCCTCATTGCGGCCGCGTTGCTGAAAGTTGCGGAAGCGTCTTACCACATCTTCGTCATGGCGAACAAGGTTGTGGCCGCTCAACTGGACCCCACGAAAATCCCGCAGTTGTTCGGGTGGGCCATCGCCGCTCCCTTCGAGTTCGGGAACGAGGACGTTATTGGAGTGATGATGGGTCCTCTGGCAAACTTCGTGTTCTGGCTCGGCGTGGCGACCGTGGCGCTCATCGTCTACCAGAGCGGGAAAATCGTGTTTCCGGTAGAGGAATACGAGGAAAAAATTACGCGGCACCACAAGCAGCTGATTGAAAAGGCCGTGCGCGCGCACCGGAGACGCTAGAGAAAAAGCGAAAGGAGAACAAGGAATCATTTTCCGAGCGGCGCCGTTGTTCCCTCATTCGTTTTTTAAAGGCACGAGCCGTTAGCAAGCAGGGGAAAAGCAGCCGATGCCTAAACTCAAGCAATTTGCGAGTGGAACACCTGTGGAAACGCGCTCTCAGCCCTTGCCAGAAACCGCTGCTGCAAGCCCAGCGCCCCAAAAACAGCCGAGTTTTTTCAAGACGCTGCTGAAGCTGGCGGCGCTTGCTTTTGCGGCCATTTTCGTAGTGGGATTGCTTTTCGCTTTGCTGGGCAGCGCGGCAGGGGGCTTTGGCGGAACGGCGTTCGGGGGAACGTGCATTGCGCGCATCCAATTGAACGGGGAAATCGCGTATAGCTCGAGCGGCGGCCTCTTTGCTTCGGAGACGACGGCGGAAGAGCTGATGCAGGAAATCGAGAAGGCGGACGAGGAGGGCAGGGTGGGCGCCATTCTGCTGGAAGTCAATTCGCCTGGAGGGAGCGCGGTCGCGAGCAAGGATTTGTTTGACGCCTTGCAGAACGCAAAGAAACCTTCCGTGGCGTACTTGAAGGAAGTCGCGGCAAGTGGAGGCTATTACGTGGCCAGCGCGGCAGATTACATTGTGGCCAATCCGAACACGGTGACGGGAAGCATCGGCGCGAGGACCTCGCTGTTGAACTATGCGCAGTTGTTTGAAAAGCTGGGGCTGAAGGAAGAAAGCATCCAGAGCGGCGAACTGAAGGACATCGGCGCAGGGTACCGGAACCTCACGGAGGAAGAGCGCGGAATACTGCAGGAACTCATCCTGGAAATCGGGGACAATTTCGCGGAAGACGTGTATGCCGCCAGAGAAAAGAAATTGGACAAGACCCTATTCAGCAAATATTTGGACGCGCGGGTTTTGACGGCTTCACAGGCGCTGAAAGCGGGGCTCGTGGACGAAATCGGGGGGAAAGCGGATGCGGAAAGCCAGGCCGTGACCCTGGCGAAGCCGGACGCAAGAGAAGGGGAAGCGCTCCCGTTCTGCGAGTTCAAGCCGAAACGCGGCCTGCTCGACTTGCTTTATGGGGCGGCAGGAGGCTTCGGTACCGAGTTCGCGAAAGGCTTGAAGTCGGAATTGCAGCGAACATCGACAGGCGCAGAATATAAGTAAGAAAAATAGGACGGGCAGGTAAAAGATAAAAGTAACAGTTATTTTCAGTGGCTGCCGAGCGTTTCGTGCTTGAGCGCCACGAGACGCGAGCGTTCCTCTGCAGACAAACCCTTCCCGTGGCCGCCCATGCCTCCAGAACCGCCATGCGCGCCAGGCGAAGGGCCAGGACCGCTTCCCTCATGCAAAAGACTGCCGCGACGCGTCATCATGAGGATGACGATGACGGCCAGCAGCACGAGGATGAGGATCCACTGCGCCCCCTCCGTGAAGCGCAACGTCAGCAACCCGCTCAAGCCGCTCGGCTTTCCCTTGACTTGAGGCAGTTCCTGCCTTGCCAGCACGTCGCCATTTTGTTTCACGATGAGCATGGGTTCGGCCGTGGCTTCCGAGCTGGTCCGTATTTCAATGGGGACTTCCACTTCCCCTTTCGCGGGAACCTGCATGCGCGAGGGAACCGCGTAGGTCCAGCCTTCAGGCAGCCCCAGCACTTCAAAAGACACGTTCTCGAGAGGCACGTCCTGTTCGTTCGTTAGGATGATGGCATAAGTGACCGTGGAATCCGTCTCTTTCTTGGAAGAAGGCTCTGAAACGGTTGCAGGTTTTTCAGGCTGCAGGCGCGTCAAGGCAACCTTGGCGCGGGCTTCCGAAAAGTCTCCGATGGCCAAAATTTCGAGCGTGGACTGCTTGGCCTTCAAGGCGCCGGGCTCGAAGAAAACAGAGAACGTGCGTTCTTCCCCAGGCTCCAAGAAGAAGCCCTGCGGCACGACCTCTACGCCCATGGGCACGCCCAAGAGCGCGATGGCAAAGCCTTCCCTTACCGTGCCCTGGTTTTCAAGAATGACTTTCAGCTCCGTCTCTTTCGCGGAGTCGATGGTTGCAGAAACAGGAGCGGTCAATTTGCTTTCGTGAATATCCATTAATTCGACGCAGACGTCTTCCTGCGCGGCAATGTCCGCCCTATGCAAGAGCTGGAGGGTCACGAAATGGCGGCCCTCCTCCGCGTTTTCATCGGCAGCCTTGAAATCGATCCTCAAA
>SBBD01000089.1 GCA_005239845.1 archaeon
CTTTCAATACTTCTGTTGTTCAAGGGCCCAATTTCAGCACTTCTAACCTCAGCATCGAATATCTTTCCGGCAATGAAACCAGCGTAAGCCGAAGCGGCAGCAACACGACCCTCTTCATTCTACGAGCGCTAGACATAGAAAACAACACCTATTTGCCCGCCAACGTCAACGCCACGTTCTGGGTAACCACGGACGGCAGCGCTTTCGACCTAGGGAACTACACGCCACGCACGAACGGTTCGGGCCACTTCAATCTCAGCTTCAATCCCTCCTGCAGCTACCAAGCCCTCAAGCAGGCGTGGAAAGGAGGCATCAACGACTCGTGTTACACGGCGCTCAACAGTTCTGCATTCAACGTGACGGTCCTCGGCAATTTCAACTTGAGCGTTTTGGCGCCTCCCAGCGGCACAGAATATTTGCGGGGAGAAAACGTCACCTTGCGAGTGAACGCCTCCGACGACTGCAGCGCGCCCATCAGCGGCGCCACCGTCAACCTCACGGTTCAACAAAGCAGCACGAACCGCATCTGTTCTCCCGTGGAAGCCAACGGGAGCGGCGTCTACAACTGCACGCAGAACACGAGCGGGTGGAGCACGCGCTTCTACAACCTTTCCGTGAGTGCCAACAAGACCTTCCACAGCAACGACTCTACGCTCTTCCAGAACGCGTTCTTCATTGAAACGGTTCCCCTCCTCAACGGCTCCAACATTTCCAAGACGCTGGGAGGATGGGGCGAGTATTTCAACTTTACCGTCAATGCCAGCGACGAAGACGGGGATGGTCTGACCGTGTATTTGTGGGAACGCAAGCGGGAGACCGGCAACTGGCAGCTTCTCTACCAGACCGCGGTTACTGGCATGCAGCAAGTCGTCAGCTACAACTACGCGCACGGCCAGTGCTCCACGTTCCAGAACGACCCCTTGCGGCAGTTCAAGTGGAACGCCACCGAAGATGATGTGTGGAACGCCAGCACGGACGCCAACCAGAGCAACTACACGCTTGAGCAGGACGATTTGGTGGTGCTCGTGGAAACGGGCGCTAACCAGAGCATCTACCGCGCTTCCACGGACGCGCGCAACCTCTCCGTTAGATTCAACGACAGCGACACGAACACGAGTATTGGAGCGGGCTTCGAAGGCAAGATTTGGATCACGCAAGACGGAAGCACGTACACCTTCAGCCAACAAGTCTTCTCGAACAGTTCCGGCCACGTGCGCTACCAGTTCGACCCCGCCTGCACCTTCAGCGTCGGAAACCAGACGTGGAAAGCCGAATTCGTGAACACGTCCCCCACGCAATGCTGGAAGCCCACGAATTCTTCCGCGTTCTATTTCAACCTGACCACGCTCCTGAATGCCACCCTCGTGTACCCCAATGGCACCAAGTTCTTCCGCGGCCAGGACATCGCGCTCTTGGCGGACGTGTTCGATGAGTGCCTTAACGGCGTCTCCGGCGTCACGACGGTGCTCAACGTCTCGCAGCAAGGAGGCAGCACGTTCCAGTGCCCGAGCGTCAACGACTCCCTCAATGGCTCGTACAACTGCACCATTCCCTCCGCTTCCACCGCAAGCATGTCCACCGGAAACTACAACGCCACCTACGAAGGCAAGAAGACCTTCTACAACTACACGCACGTAACGCGAACGAACGCCTATACGCTTACCTCGCGCACGGAACTTTCCAACCACAACGTGCGTGCGGCCTCTGGCACTTCCACGGACGGTTGGGGTGCGGCTTGGACGTTCAATGTCACCGTGCTGGACATCGAAGGAGACCTCGTCAACGTCTCGCTCTGGAAGTACGGAGGGGATGGAGTGTGGAGGAACATCAATTCCACGGTGAACACGTTCGAAAATCCAACGGTAGTGAGCTTCCGCCATACGTTCGCCTGCGGGGACATTGGCGCGAACTACTTCAAGTTCAACGCCACGGACTACAGCAACAACAACACGAACGAGACCTCCAATTTGTCCTTCAGCGTCACGCAAGACCTCGTGCGCATCGACTTCAACCTCGGCGCCGGCAACACCGTCAACCGCTCTGGCACGAACACGGATACGTTCGAAGTCCTCGTGGTAGATACGGACAAGGTGCCCGAGGCCGCCGTGGGAAGCAACGTCAACACGTCGTTCTGGGTCACTTACGACGGCAGCAATTACGACAACGGCACGTACAACCTCACGTCTTCCGGAGGATTCTCCCGCCTGAATTTCGACCCTAGCTGCTCTTACAGCTCGCAGCCTCAGCAGTGGAAGGCCGGCGTTCTCAACGCCACCTGCTACCAGAACGTGAACACGTCCGGAAGCTTTGCCGTCACCGTCAAAGGCCAGCTCAAGGTCAACGTCACGCAGCCCTACTTCAACCAGAGCTTTCCCGTAGGAAGCGCCGTGGTCCTCAAGGCCAACGTCACCTCCGAATGCGGGGACGGGAGAACCAACGCGAGTACGAACATTACGCTTTTCTCTCCCGTGAGCGTGGAAGAGGCCTGCGGAACTATTTACAATGAGAGCGGCGGGGTCTACAATTGCACGTGGAACACGGCGCTCCACCAGGGAGGCAACTGGAGCGTCAAGCTCAACGCGAGCGAGGCCAACTTCTTCTTCAACGTCACCACGTTCAGCAACCAAATCTGGCTCAACAACACGCCGCCCAACGTGAGCAATTTCACTGTCTCGCCCTCCCTGGGGGGATGGAGCGAAGCCTACAACTTTTCCGCGTTTGTCAACGACTCGCAATCCGACAACGTGACGTGCACGCTCTTCCTCACCACAAACAACGGCCTATCTTGGAGTGCCCGCGGTTCCTACAACCTTACGAACGGCTTGGGCGCCTGCACACTGAATGTCTCGAACCTCGCGTGCGGGGACATCGGCAGCGACAACGTGTTTCGCTGGCAGGTCAGCGACGGCACCAACCAGTTCAACACCAGCAACCAGTCCGGCTTCACGGTGGAAGCCAATGATGTCAACGTCTCCTTGGTGCAAGGCAATGCCAGCACCGTCAACCGCACAGGAACGAACTCCACGCCATTCGTATTACGCATCTACAACATCGACAACTCGAGCTGGGCCGCCTCGGGCGTCAACGGTTCCATTTGGGTCACGAGGGATGGAGGCAACTTCCTCGCATGGACGAATACCACGAACGGTACGGGCCACCTTTCCATTGCCTTCAACCCGGACTGCAACTATAACGTGGGCATCCAGAACTGGACGGGCGGCGTGGCCGGAGATGTTTGCTACAAGACCACGAACGCCTCCAGCAATTTCTCCACCAACCTCACCGGCCAGCTCGTCAATACGCTTACTTCTCCAAATCAGCTCTCCGTCACCCGCGGAACCAACGTCACCATGCTGGGTTCGGTGGCGGACGAGTGTGGCGTCGACGTGCTGGCAGCGACGGTGCGGTTCCACTCCCACTTGGAAAGCAACTTTTCTTACAACCTCACTTGCAGTCCCACGGTAGAGGTCGGCACGGGCCAATACAATTGCTCGCAGCAAACCGGCAACCTTTCCGCGAACTGGTACACGACCTTTATGAACTCCTCGAAGACGTTCTACAACGTCGGCACCTTCAACCGCAGCCGCGCCTTCTTCCTCGAGACCACTCCTGCCCTCTCCAGCGTTGCCCAGGAAAAAACCGTAGGAGGTTGGGGAGAGCGGTTCCCCTTCAGCGTCGTGGTCGCGGACGAGGATGCGGACCTTGTTACGCTCCGCTTGTTCACGCGCGCCTTTGGCTCGGGCTCATGGGAAGAAAAGAATGTCACATCCCTCTCCTACCCGCAAAACCAAAACGTTTCGCTCTCGGCCACCGGCTACACCTGTGCCGACATCAAAATCTTCGAGTACTACTTCACGGCTACCGACAACCACACGTACAGCACGAACACGACGCCGCAGAACTTCACCATTGAGAAGGACGACATTCGCGTTGATCTCTTCTCCGGAAACAATTCCCTTGTTTACCGCAATGGCACTCACCAAGCCAACGTTTCCTTCCGCGTGTACGACAACGACACGAGCACCGTGCTCGGCGTTGGAGAAAACACGACGTTCTGGGTTACTACGGAAGGAGGCATTTTTGATGCGGGCACTGCAGGAGCCACGCTCTCCGGGGGATGGTTCAACATCAGCTTCGACCCCTCCTGTTCCTACAACGTCGGCATCCAGCAGCTTCGAGGCGGCTCGGACCACAACACGTGCTACAAGAACGCGAACTCCACGAACGTCACGCTGCAAGTCTATTCCGACTTGCGTCCCCAGGTCACCTTCCCCAACGGACAAGGATACTTGCAGGGAGACCCCATTGTCCTTCGCACGAATCTCACGGACGACTGCAGTCTGGTGTCCGATGCGACGCCCTCCATGACCGTGATTACCGATGTAGGAGGACCGAAAACGTGCAGCAACTTCTCGAACGGAGGAGGCACGTACAACTGCACGTGGAACTCCGCCGCGCAGCCCCGGGGCTGGTACAACGCCACCTTCAACGTGTCGAAAGCTTTCTACAACAACAACGGCACCATCAAACCCTACACGTTCTTTTTGGGAACCGCGCCCGTGCTTTCCAACTTCCTCATCAACAACACGGGTGGAAACTTTACGGCAGGATGGGGCGAAGCCTACAAGTTCACCGTCTCTCTTACGGATACGGACCAGAACACGAACAACGTGAGCCTCTGGAAAAGCGTGGACAACAGCACGTGGGCGCTGGTGCGCATGCAACAGGTTCCCACACCCATCGGCACGACGGTCACGTTCATCGAGCGCTTCGCCTGCACCGACATGGGCTTCCGGTACTACAAGATCAACAGCACGGACCCGTTCGGCTTCACGGCGGAAACCTCGGCGCTCAACTTGACCCACGAACGCGACGACGTGCAGCTCACCATTGGAAGCGACAGCAACACGAGCATCCGTCGCTTGGGAAGCAATACGGCCTACCTCCGCTTCATTATCTACGACTCCGACAACGTCACCTACCCCAACAACAGCATCGGCAACTTCTGGATCTCGCAGGATGGGACCAACATCGCCGTCAACTACACGTGCAGCACTTCGGAAGGCAACTGCACGACCACTTTCGACCCCGCCTGCTCCTATAACGCCACTCCCCAAGTATGGATTGGAGGCGCGCTAGATTCCTGCCTCAAACTCGTGAACACGACCAACCAAACCCTCGCCGTCATCGGCCAGCTCTACATCAACTTCACGCCTCCCATCAACGGAAACTACACGGCAAGATACCAGAACTTCACGCTCAATAGCACCGTGCGCGACGAGTGCAGCGTGCCCGTCAACGATGGCAACGTGACCTGGTACAATGAGTCCAGCTTGATCCTTGCCACCGGATACAATACCACCTGGAGCGTCCCTGCAAACTACAAACGGGGAATCACGACCATCAATGCCACCACCAACCGCTCCTCCTACGACCAAGGCACGAATACGAGCACGTTGAGCGTGTTCGGCTGGAGCAAGATTGGCTACATCGACCCACCCAATGGAAGCTCGTATACGGCTGGCCAAACCGTGTCCGTCGTCTGCAAGCCTCAAGACAACGTCACGGGCTCCTTCCTCAGCGGCTACACGATCTACTTCTGGAAGGACGGCTTGCTACAGCAGACCTCGGTAACGGATGGCGCTGGCAGCGCCACGTGGCTCTGGAGCACCGGCAGTGATACTCCCGGCTACCACAACGTGTCCTGCAACCTTTCTGCGGATGTCTCGCAGTACTACAACGTTTCCATTCCCTTCAACAACACCATCGTGGCCATCGCCCGTCCTTACGTCATTGACCAGATCACAGTAACCCCTACCAGCATCTACCGCAACGACTCCTTTTCGCCGCGGGAAGCCAACTTCAGCCTGCACGTGAAGGATGCGCTTTCGAACGCCATCGATGCCACGGTGCGCCTCTACAACCAAACGGGCGCGCAAGTAGGAAACTGCACCGTCAACTCTGGAGGCAGCTGCTATATCCTGTTCAACGCCACCGACAACACGACCCCGAGCAACTACTCCTTCTACGTGAATGCCTCGGGCCCCAGCGCCACGAATTCGAGCACGAACCAGACGTGGCTCATCATCAAAGGCGTGCTGGTGTCCAACATCACGGCACCGTTGAACGGGACGGTCTACAGCAAAGCACAAACCGCAGGCTTTACCGCTACTGTAAGGGACGAGAACAACAACCCCCCGGTCACACTCATTACGTGGTATAACGAGACGGCGGCCATTGGCACGAACTCCCCCTTCAACTTCCCCCTCACCACGCAGTCTCCCGGCGTCCGCAACTTCACCGTGCAAGCCTCCTTGTCCAACTACGATGACGGCAATAAAACCATTCAATTGCAAATCAACGGCCTAGCGGACGTCAGCGTCGTCGACCCTCCGCACTTGAGCCAGTCCGCCTACCCCAACAACATCACCGTCGTCTGCAAGGTCAAAGACCGCGACTCCTCGCTCGGCATCGCGAACTACAACGTCAGCTTCTACTACAATTACACGTCCGGCTACGTCTTTTGGCAAAACGCTTCCACGAACGCGCAAGGCAACGCTTCCCTCAACTTTACGCCGTCGCAGAAAGGCAACGTCAATTTCCGGTGCGTCGTGTATGATGACGTGCCCAAGTTCTATAGCGCCGGCACGAACGAGAGCGTCATCCTCGTCAACATCCTCGACTTGAGGCCCCCGCAATTCTTCAACGTTTCCCTGCTTCCGAACAGTTCCCTGGAAGCCAACCTGAACTTCACGAACATCACCGCGGACATCACGGACGACACCAACGTCTCGTTCGTTTTCGCGCGCCTCTTTTTCGCCAACGGCAGCTTCGAAGAACGCAACCTGACGTATGCGGGAGGAAACCGCTATTTCTACGTCTATACGCCGCGCTATGACGGCCTCCATAACGTCACGCTTTTTGCCTACGACTTGCCTCCCGAGAGCAACTCCAACACCACCTTTGCCGGCAACGTTTCCGTCTTCGGCAAAACGAACGCCTCCCTCAACGTTTCCCCGTCCACGGTAACGGCGACGGGAGTAACCCAGGACAACGGGTACAGCTTCGTACTCCTGGTCAACTACACGGTCACCGGCCCAGTAGCCTCGAACTACACCAACCTCACGGTGTCGGACGACTCCTCCAGCGAAATTGCCTACAACGAAAGCCTCAAGCAATGCGGGAGAGTTGCCCCCAACACGACGTGCTACTGGGCCGTTCAAGTTACTGTACTTTCCCGGACGCCCTCCAAAGTCATCACGGTCTCCCTCAACGCGAGCTGGAAGAACGCTGACCTCACCTACAACTCTACCCTCAACGCCACCACCATTATCGTGGCCTCCAACCCGCGTTTAGGCCTCACTCCTACGAGCATCAACGCCACCACGCCGCACGGCCAGCTCACGCCGCTCGGCAACGTCACCGTGAGAGCCTACGGGAACGAGCAGCTCTTGGGCGTCGCCGTTTCTACCGTGGGAGGAAACCTTTCCACGGCATGCCCCGGCTGCCAGCTGATTTTGTTCCCGAACTCGACGGACTCCTTGCCTGCAGGAAACAACATGACCGTATTCGCCAATGTCTCCGTTCCCTCCGGACAGGCTCCGGGCCTGTACTGGACCTACCTCAACGCCAGTTCCACGAATGATGGCAGTAACTTGACGTTGCTCAACCTCCAGGTGCCTTCCAACGGCTCGTGGGTTTCCTCGCCCTCCAGTTTCGGCAACGTGTCCGTGGCGCCCAACACCAGCGGCTTCATCGGAAACATCACGGTAACGAATATTGGAAACATCGATGTGGACCTCCAGTTCTTCCGGCAAGGCAGCATCACTCCCTTCATCACCATTTCCCCTCTTGCAACCAACCTCCCCAAGCAAGCCTCGCAAAACATTACGGTAACGTTCAGCATTCCTTCCGGCACGTCTCCGGGCCTCTATGAAGGCAACATTTCCATCCAGAGCACGAACGGCACGCCGCTCTCGCGCAACATCGCCTTGAACCTCAATGTCAGCGACACGCCTCCCAACATCCAGAACGTGACGGCAACTCCTTCTTCCTTTGAGGTTATCGATGGCAACACCACGATTCGCGCCAACATTACCGACAACTTCGGCATCACGAGCGCTTGGAGCAGCTTGCGCGCGCCCAACGGCACCATCATCAACCTTTCCATGACGGCCAACGGCACGCTCTACAACGCCTCCTACTCCAGCTCTTCTGGCGGCACCCACCAACTCCAAGTCTGCGCCAACGACACGGCA
Source organism: archaeon (assembly GCA_005239845.1). Lineage (GTDB taxonomy): Archaea > Micrarchaeota > Micrarchaeia > Norongarragalinales > SBBD01 > SBBD01. The sequence continues at coordinate 8,259 of SBBD01000089.1, forward strand.
GGGCTCACCAGTTGTTCCAACGCCACCAACCTTACCGTGGCCGCCACCACCAACTTCTCCATCGCGGCCAACGCCTCCTTCCTGCAAGTCGCCAACCTCACCCAACGCAGCAACAGCACCTCTGCAGTCAACTTCAGCCTATTCAATTCAGGGTTTGCTAGGGCCTTCAACGCCACCCTCAACCTTTCCTCCCTCAACGGCACCAACGTTTCCGCCTCGCCTTCCCTTCTTGCGTACGGTACGGTTCTCGCCAATGCCACCGCTTACAATGCCTCCTTCATTACCGTGCGCGCGGGAACCGCTCCCGGCAACTATTCGCTCAACCTCACCGCCAACTGGACGAACCGCGACAACTCCACGCAACAAAACGCTACGCTCTACACGGTTCAAGTCCTTCCGAATCCCCTCCTCAACCTGTCCGAAGAAGCGGTCTCCTTAAGCGTTCCCGCCGGCACCTCCGGAAGCGCGCTCTTCACGCTGGCCTCGGAAGGAAACGCCAACGTCTCCGGCATCACGCTCTCGTGCGCTTCTGGAACCGTCTGCTCCGCCCCACTCGTTGTAACACTTACCCCCTCCAGCCTTTCCTCTCTAGCTGCCGGCGCAAACACCTCCATCAACCTTACCGTTACCGTCCCTGCCGGCTATCCAGGAGGCGTCTATACCGGCACCCTTTACGCCAATTCCTCGAACGGCACCTCTGACCTGCTCTCCATTACCTTGACGGTGCCCACCAACCTCACGTGGACGCAGACTCCCAGCAGCCTGTCTGTTGAAGTGATTGCAGGCACCAGCGGCGTCCTCACGGAACTCGTCCTCACCAACATCGGCAACCTGCCCGTCACCCTGGATATGGTGGCCACGAACCTCTCTTCCTACGTTTCCTTCAACGTCTCCAGCGTTTCCCTTGCCCTCGGGGAAACCAAGCGCGTGCAAGCCAACTATTCCGCGCCCAACGTTTCCTCCTATGACGTCTTCCTCGGAAACCTCTCCTCCCGCAACACGTCCGCCGTGCCCAGCTTCCGCAACACCACCCTCAACTTCACAGTCCATCCCTACTACGTCAACCTCACGCTCCCCACGCGCCTCTCGCCCCTCACCAACGTGAACTTTGGGGACAATGTCTCGGTAAGGGCCAACGTCTCCTACGGCACGGTTCCGCTGACCTCGAACGTCTCCTTCACGCTCCGCTTGATTAGCACTTCCGTCAACCAGCTCGTCCCGCTCACGAGCTCCAACTACTCCGCAAGTCTGGGCTTGTGGCTCTTGAACTTCACGGCTCCCAGCCTCCCTGCTGGAGTGAGCTATGATGTCAATGTTACGGCTACGGACACCGTAAGAAACCTAGCCCTCTCGGACGCGGAAGAAGATGCCCTCATCTACACGGACGCCGTGAAGCCCCTGGTGGCCCTCCTTTTACAGTCCATCGTCATCGCAAACACGACGGCGCCCATCCGCATGAACGCCACGGATTCCGGAGGAATCGCCAACGTCTCCGGAAACGTCACCTACCCCAACAGCACGCTCACGAATCTCTCCTTCACGCTGGTCTCCAGTTCCGGGGACTCCGCCTTCTACGACGGCAACTTTTCCTCTACCGCTATAGAAGGCTATTACAACGTCTCCTCCACGGCCTGCGACCTCTCCGGCAACTGCAACTCCACGAACGGAAGCTTCCAAGTGCGCAAGGGAATCTACTTCAGCGGAAGAGCCGCCGACGAAGAGAACGGCTTGAAGCCCGCCATCGCCATGCAGTTCAAGCTCTCCAACGCTTCCAACACGCTGCTCTATACGATCAACGCCAACGGCACGGGGCACTACAACGAAACCATTTACTCCGATTTGTACCACGTGCAAGTGGACGCTTTGAGCTCCCGCTTGCACTACAACAGCTCTCCCATCAACCAGAGCGTCGACGACCCCGTCAAGCTAGGCCTCATTCCAGCGTCGCGCATCAGC
>SBBD01000063.1 GCA_005239845.1 archaeon
CCCAATACCCTAATCTCTTCCTTTAGCCATCCTTCCTTCAAATCAAAAAACTGCATGGCGGAAGGGTTGCCGTTCTTGTCGTACACGAAGCACACCCTCGAAAAGCCCGCCTGTTCCGCGCGTTCGCTCACTTCTTCTCCGCTCCTCTTGCCGCGGTTCTCGTACTTTCCCTGCAAAAGCCCCGCCAGTCTCCTTACGATTCTTCTAGTGAGTTGCGAAGGCTTTCGTGAAGTGGAAAAGTATACGGGCATGGGAAAAGCTAGCGCTAACAACCTATTAAATAGTTCTATTCCCCTGTGCACCTGTCCTCGTAGGACGCGGAGAAAAAAGGAAGAAAAAAATAAAAGATGACCTGCGGGATTGGCCGGCTGGTTTAGCTGACTCCTGCCGCAGAAAGGGCTGCCTGGAAGTTGGCGTACGGCTGGGCTCCCGAGACGAGTTGCAGGACTTTGCCCGTGTCGTCCGTAATAAGGAATCCGGGGGTTCCGCGGATGCCGTTCTGGGCGCCTTCCGCCATCTGCGCGTCAATAATAGCGTCCTTTTCCGTTCCTTTGGCGTAGCAGGCGTCGAACTTCGCAACATCCAAGCCCACGTCCTTCGCGTATTGCTTCAGGCTTGCATCGTCCAACGCGCCTCCAGCAAAGAGCTTGTCATGGTATTCAAAAAACTTGCCCTGGTCCTTCGCGCATTCAGAGGCGCGCGCGGCAGGCCGTGCCTGCGGGTGCAGGCCGTCCAGCGGGAAGTGCTTGTAGATGAACCGGACTTTTCCATTGTCCACGTAGTTCTCCTTCAGCTGCCCGTACGTTTGCGAGAAGAAGCGCTGGCAGAAGGGGCACTGGAAGTCGCTGTATTCCGCGATCACGAATTTCGCGTCCTCCGATCCTTCTGCCGCTCCGGTATCCAAGGAAATTTTTCCTGTAGGAGCCGGGGCAGGCGGCTGCGTGGGAAGGGGGGTTGCAGTGGCTTGGGCTCGCGGGGGAGCTGCCGTGGCCACGGGTGCATTGGCAAGAGCCACTTTCACTTCCGAAATGCCTTTCTGTACTTGCTGCAGGCTGCCGTTCAAGTTGCCTACGGCGTAAATGATGGCCGCGGAAAGGATGATCGCGGAAATCAGGAAGGCTCCCGCAATCGCGTACGCTCCGTCTTCTTTCATGAAATCCCCCTCTAAACTTGAGAAATGCTGTTCTGCACTTCGTGTATTAAAAACCCGTCGTATTGGGTATCCAACTAGACATCCGTGTCTCTTAAAAACCCTTGCCTATCGTTCACTTTCCAGACAAGGGAGGCTTGTAGAATTTCATCAAGCCGGCGTTCGCGGTGACGGAGACGCTGCTCATGGCCATCGCCAATCCAGCAATCGCGGGGTTCAGCAAAAAGCCGTTGATCGCATACAGCACTCCGGCCGCAACAGGAATGCCTACGACATTATACACGAAGGCCCAGAACAGGTTTTCCTTGATTTTCTTGATGGTATAGCGGCTCAAGTCGATTGCTGTAACCACGTCCCGCAAGTCCTCTTTCACCAGCACGACTTCTCCTGTCTCAATCGCGACGTCGGTGCCGCTCCCAATGGCGATTCCAACGTCTGCTTGCGCCAGTGCAGGAGCATCGTTAATCCCATCTCCCACCATGGCTACAACCCTGCCCGTGCGCTGCAGCTTCTTTACTTCTTTTTCCTTGTCCTCTGGAAGCACCTGCGCCAGCACTTTCTGAATTCCAACTTGTTTTGCGATGGCCTCTGCAGTCCGCGGGTTGTCCCCCGTAATCATGACGGTCTGAAGCCCTTGCTTCTGCAACTCGGCTACTGCCTCTCTAGCATACTCCTTGACCGTATCCGCCACGGCCACGACGCCCGCCAATTTTCCATCTATTCCCACCAACATGGCCGTCTTTCCCTGCTTTTCCAATTGCTGCAACGCCTCCTCTGCCTCCTTGCCCACCTGGATCTTGTTTTTCTGCATGAGTCTCCTGCTTCCCACCAGTACTCTCTTAGACTTCACCTGCGCCTTGATCCCGAACCCCGGAATGGCCTTGAACTGCGAGGGCTTGCTCAGCTTGAGCCTCCTCTTCGTCGCTCCTTCCACGATGGCTTCCGCCAGGGGATGTTCGGAATCGGTTTCCGCGGAAGCAGCCAGCGCCAGCACTTCCTTCTCCTCAAACCCATTCAGGGTCTTCACGTCCGTCAACTCCGGCTCTCCCTTCGTCAACGTGCCCGTCTTGTCGAACACCACCGTATCCAATTTTTGCATTTTCTGCAAGGCGGCCGCGTTCTTGAACAAAATTCCGTTCTGCGCTCCGAGTCCCGTGCCCACCATGATGGCCGTCGGAGTCGCCAACCCCAACGCGCAAGGGCACGCAATCACCAAAACCGTAACGAAGGACGTCAATGCGAAATTGAATTCCATTCCCGCCATCCAATACCAGTAAACAAAAGACAGCACGGCAATCCCCATCACTACGGGCACAAAAACCGCGGAAACCTTGTCCACCAACTCCTGAATGGGGGCTTTGCTGGCCTGCGCGTTCTCCACGAGCTTGATGATTTGAGCGAGAAGGGTCTGCGAGCCTACTTTCGTGGCCTTGAAGCGGAAGCTGCCGTGCTTGTTGATGGTCGCCCCTACCACCTCGTCCCCTTTTCTCTTCATGACGGGCATGCTTTCCCCCGTCACCATGCTCTCGTCCACTGCGCTTTCCCCCTCCAGCACTATTCCGTCCACGGGAATCTTGTCCCCGGGGCGAATGACGACAATGTCTCCCACTTGCACCGTATCAATGGGAACTTCCAACACTTTTCCTCCTCTTACTACTCTTGCCGTTTTTGCCTGCAACCCGATCAGTTTCTTGATCGCCTCCGATGTCCTTCCCCTCGCTTTCGCCTCCAGCCATTTGCCCATAACAATGAACGTAAGGACAAACGTGCCTACTTCGTAGTATAGCTCTCCCTCGAAACCCAGCGTGACGGCGGCGCTATAAACGTAAGCTGCTCCCACTCCGATCAAAATCAGCGAGTCCATGGTGGGATTCCTGTTGTAGAACATGGCTCGGAAGCCGCGCTGGAAGATGGTGCGGTTCACCCACATGACGGGCGTAGCCAGGAAGAACTGCAGCCACGCGTTGTATGGCATCAGCGCCTCGGGCAGCAAGACCGGAATCCATTCCAAGTGCCCAAAAAACAAGACCAAGAGCGGAAGGCTGAGTGCGGCCGATATCCAAAACCTCTTCATATAATCCGCGATTTCTTTTTCCCGTGCCTCTTTTTCCGCATCCCTCAACGCATTTTCCTCCATGAGTTCCGCTTCATAGCCCGCCCTCTTGATGGCTTCAGCTACCTGTTCATAGTTCAGCTTGCTTTCATCGATGGTGACGAGGGCCTTCTCTATTCCGAAATCGAACGTGCCTCCCTTGTACCCGTCCAGCTTCTCGAGGGCGGACTTGACCATCATCACGCAATGCGGCGAGTCCATGCCGGAGACGTGCAGCTTGAGTTCCTTGGCCAATTGCTTTTTCCCTCTATACTCATCGAAGTTTCGCTATAAAAACAGAACCATAAAACAAAAGAAAAAAAAATAGTTGGATGCACTTCAAATTTAACGACACGGTTTTCCGTATGAACTGATTAACAACACGGCTTTTTCTTTCCTCCGACACCTCTAGGGGGCTCTGCCCCCTACTCGTGATACGCAAAACCCCACGTTTTGCTATTTGCCTAAATCCTCGGAGGATTTAGAGCATCGCCTCTACCCCCGCTGCTTAACAGCACGGTTTTCCTTTTCCTCCCATGTCTTTCACCTTATTTGATGGCATGTCTGGTTATTTCCAGATTGCAACTCTGGTGCTTCGAACACCACGCCTCGCACCGTTCCGCCCATTCCTGTTCCTCGTATTCCAGCTTGCATTCCCCGCACACATAATACGGGCCCTTTTGTTGTACCATTCCGTTTCCCTTGCGCCTACCCGGTCCGTTATCCCTTTCCCGCTTTCCGTTACCGCTTTTCCACCTTCCGTTTTCTCCTTATTTTCCAACCTTTATTTTATCGCTTTTCCGCCTTCCGTCTTCTCCTTTTTTTTCTTTTCCTGCCTTTATTGGATGTCCGCCACTTTCGCCTCGTAGCCCTGCTTCACGATGGCGTCCTTGAGCTGCGAGACCGTCGTCGTGCCTTCCTCGAACTCGACTTCCGCCTTGCCCGTCGCGAAGCTCACGTTCGCGGCCTTCACGCCCTTCAGCTTCTTCAACGTTTTCTCAATCCCGACGCTGCATCCCGCGCAGTCCATGCCTCCCACGGAAAAAACAGCCTTTCGGTTCTTCATTTTCCTTCACCTTTCCCCTTCTACTTTCCTTGGTTCTGATTCCTCTTGCTTACAACGATTTCGTATACTTGCAGTGCCAAAGACAAGCGTTGTAAATGACGGCGAACACGATTCCTGCAACGGCTCCCGCAATGAAGGCAGCGACGACGCCCATGGCCAACGACGCCGCCGAAATTCCTACGGGAAGCAAGGGAATGGTGCTGTGGAAGATCAGGCGGAAGAAGGAGAACGTGGCGTCCGGGAAGGCCATGTAGGCGAGCCCGCACAGCGCGGAAAGCGCGGCAAACGTGCCGCCCAAAGACCACGCAGCCACCCAAACGTCCAGCTTATGCATTCCACTTGTCCGTTTCATGTCTGTCACCATATATCAAATTTTGATATAACTATTTACGCAAACCTATATATATTCCTTTGCCTCCATTCCTTGCATGAAACAACTCAAAGTAACTAATTTGAGCCGCTTTTTCGCCCTCTTGTTGCTTTATGAAAAGCCCCGCCATGGGTACGAGCTTTTGAAAGAGACGGGAAAAGGGCTGGGGAAGAAGCAGAGCGCAGGTCAAGTGTATCCTTTCCTGCGCACGCTGCAGAAGCAAGGCTATGTCATCATCGGGGAGCGAGGGAACCGGAAGAAGAAAGTGTTCGAGCTTACCGTGGAAGGCAAGAAGTTCGTAAAACAGGTTCTCCGCCAGTTCGATTCCTTGCTGGAGGCTGCCGTGGAACCCCACCTCCGCACCTGTTCCCACTGCAACTGCGTGCTCTATGATAGCGGAATCGAGAAAATGGTACAGGGAAAGAAGCGGTTCTTCTGCTGCGAGAACTGCGCCGCCGCGTATCTGAACCACTAGGCGTTTTTCGGTTAGGGAAGGGCTTTGGCAAGCGAGCCGCGGACGAGCTCGAAGAGTGCGAGGATGACGAAGAACGCGGTTATCCCGTCGAGCGTCAGCGCATACGCGGTGAAAAGGAGTAGGAGGGGGATGAAGTAGGAAACGAGGCTGCCGGCGATGAGAGCGGGCACGGCGTCCTTCTCCTTTTCTTCAAAAAGCAAGGCGATGGCCGTTACGTACAATTGGCTGGAGACGGCGTTGGCCATGGCGAGGAAGACGAAGGTGCCGCGACTTTTTCGGAGCCACTTGAGCTTGTTTTTCAAAAAACGGACTTTCTTGAGCCATGCTTGGATTCCTTTCCCGGGTTTTTTGAGCAGGAGGGCCAGGACGTGCCACGTCAGGAA
>SBBD01000007.1 GCA_005239845.1 archaeon
GCGTCCGCCAAATCTAACGTCACCAAATCCACCCCCTCTTCCGCAATTCCCTCGAAGACATCCTTTTCCTTCACTTCCACCACGTTCTCCAGTCCAGCCTTCAGCACGTTTTTCCTTGCCAGTTCCGCGAATTCCCTCCTCCGCTCATAACTCACTACTTTTCCACCGGGTGCTACGATACGTGCAAGGAAAATGGCCAGCCACCCGCTCCCCGCCCCTGCATCGACCACGAGGTCTCCGCTCTGCAGCCCCGTGTGTGCAACGATCGCCGCCGCATCCTTCAAGGCAATGACTTGCGGCCCCCGCGACAGTTTTTTCCACAAAGAAATTGGCAGCATCCCCATTTCACCTGCATCAAAATCGTTTCTTGCTTGTCCCATACGCTTAATAAGGTTCTCTGCTGTTGTTCTATTCGCGTTCAATCTATTAATTAGTTTTTGCTATGGCTCAGCTCGCAAGTGAATCGGTTATGGCCGTGGACTCGAAGCAACTGGAAACCATCCTCTCGCTTTTAGACGTCATGGTGCAGGACACCAGCATCCCAAGGAATGTGCGCGGCAGATTGCAGGAAGCGCAGCAGAAGCTCAAGAGCGCGCCCGACATGTCCGTCGCCATTTCTTCCGCCGTCTACGCCCTCGACGAGGTCAGCAACGACATCAACTTGCCCATGCACGCAAGAACCATGATCTGGAACCTCCTCAGCGAACTGGAGAGCCTGAAAGGAAGCTAAAGACCCCTCTGGGGGGGCAACCCCCCACACGGGATACGCAAAACCATCCGTTTTGCTATCCGCCTAAACCCCCTTGGTTTAGTGCGGTCGCCCACCCCCGCTAATTCCCACCGATTTTTTTCACTACCCAATAGGTCGGCTCGTTTCTTGCCCCCAGCCTTCGCTTGAACGCGTTCAAGTCCGGCGTCTCGCTTCCCCCCAACGCGACTTCCTCCACTTCCGGAAAACGCTTTTTCACTTCGAGGAACGCCTTCAGTAACGCATACGTGCTCAACGCGCTGAACCCCACCATGCCGGAAGGCAGTCCCAGCTTCTCTGCGTACGCTTCCGAATCCCTCCTGGAGATACAGCAATACATCGCCAGTCTTTTGTCGGATACTTTTTCCCCTACAAAAATGCTGGTAGGAACTTCGACGTCGCCCTTGCACGCGCTCATCATTACCGCAAAATGGCTTTCTTTCGTCGCCTCGAGCACGTTCCAATAGTCTTCCGGCGTGGAGCCCACGCGCTTCCCATTCTTTTCCAGGAGCTGGAAATGGTTCTTCACGATGCTTTTCGACTCTTCAATAGTCGGCTCCCGCGCTTTCCACTCCAGTCCGTACCGCTGCAGGAATTTCTCAAACCGGTTGATGGCGTTCCGGCGCCTCCTGAATGAGCGGATGCCCGAGACGGTTGTAGCCTTCGCGGGCTCATGCTGGAGCATTTCTTCCAAATCAATTGTGGAATAGTTGTACGTTTCATCTTCCGCGAATGCCTCCGTATGCCACGGCTCTTCCTGCACCGGCGCAAATCCGCGCTGTAAAAACTCCCTGTATTGCTCCAGCGTGAGGCTTCGTACGTACAGCAACTGTCCTGCCAACGACGGCGAACTTCTCGCCACTTCTTCCGAGAAACGGCTTACCGTACTTATGACGTTCACTCCCCGCGGCGCATGCAGGACCAAGTGCCCTTTCTCCTTTTCCGCTTCCCTGCGGAACACGCCGACGCCGAAAAGGTTCTGCCCGTCGAAGTAAATGAGTCCTTTCGGGTGCTTTGTGCTGAACCCCCGCGCATTGCGGCCGTTGCAGTACAGGAGGAAGCCCAGATAGGAGAGGCCGAACGTGCCGTCCTTCAAATCCTCGATGAACCTGGCGTCGCCTTCCTTTAACGGCCTCACGTGCCGGACGTTCCCGAGCTCTTCCTCCACCTTGTCACGGAAACTGGGTTCCATGACAATAAGCTATGCTGGAACGAAAATAAATATTTTTTAAGCACTTTTTTACCAAAAAGTGAATATTTATTAATGTTTTATACTAATTTAACGATTATGAAGAAAGAGGGTGTAGCGACGCTGGATGCCACGGACTGGGAAATCCTGCGGGAGCTTTCCCATGACGCGCGTATGCCCGTCAGCCGCTTGGCGCGGAGAGTCAAGCTGCACCGGGAAAAGGTCAAGTACCGCCTCAAGCGTCTGGTGGAGCAGGGAGTCGTCAAGTATTTTCTAACGTTTTTGAACCTGCCGCGCATCGGTTACCCCGTATGGGGATTCATGCTCATCTCCTTCAAGGACTTGGACCAGAAATCCGAGGAACAGTTCGACAAGTATGTGAAAGCGAATCCTCACATTATGTTCGCTTATCGCTCCCTGGGCGAGTGGGATTATGGCATCGAGTTTTTCGCCAAAACCCCGCAGCACTTGTATGAAATCCAGTTGGAGCTCAAGCGGTCATTCGCCAAGATTATTAAGGACGTGCGGACTGGTTCCATCATCGAAACAACCAAAATCAATTACGTGCCCCAGATGTAACGGGAGTTGAATTCATCCATGAACCTTTGCATGCTCAACCCTTTCTTTTACCCGACACCTCTAGGGGGAAACCCCCTACGCGTGTCGCCTCTACCCCCTCTGAGAGTGTCAACCAAATGAACCTTTGCATGCTGAATCCTTTTTTCTACCCTTATCAAGGAGGCACGGAAAAGCACGTGCTGGAAGTTTCCCGGATCCTCGCAAAAAAACACGACGTGACCGTCCTCACCTCGCAAAGCCCCGGCACGAAAACCGAGGAAGAACTCGACGGGATTCACATCAAGCGCATTCCCTCCCTCGTCATGTACGAACTCCCGCACCC
>SBBD01000152.1 GCA_005239845.1 archaeon
TCGAGGTCCAGAAGCGTCGGGCAATTATTCCCCCACATTCCAAAAAGCCAGCGCACGCCGGAGTTGCTTAAACACGCGCGGCTCACGTATTCCGTTCCCTACTATATCGCTTTCGGGCTTGCGGTATGGCTGTTCACGAATTCGCTTGTGATTGGAATCATCGGTTTCTTGTGCTACGCGTTCCACGGCACGGTTGACTGGCTCACGTATGGCACGTGGTTCGGAATACGAAACCTATTGCCTTACAGCGACATCTAAATGGAAAACGGTCAGCGGAAAAGAATCAGTGGAAACGAAGGGTTGCGGCTTGCTTTTATAGAAGACGAGCGACGATAAGAAAAAGGGCCGGAAACGCCTTGGGAAAGCGAAACGCGTGCAAAAGCTCAAAGGAGGCAAATCCTGAACCAAGCGCTTTCGCTGAAAAAGGAATGGAAGGCCCTACTCTTCGTAAAGGTTGAGGAAAAGCGAAAAAGCGTCGAAAGGCTAGTGTCTTGCTTGGAAAGCCCTCGTGATGGCCCTTCTTAAAATGGGTTGCAGGGGAACTTCGTGCATGCCTTCCTCGTGCTCTCCGGCGACGTGCGGGTTTTTCTCGCTCAAGTTGAACAAGGCGGCACTTGAAGCGTGCACGTCCCGTCGCTGGCGAGGAGGGGAAAGCCAGTGCACGGGAATATCGGCGCCGGGCCCTTGGTGCACCCACAAGCGCGGCGTTCCTTGCGAGAGAACGGTGTTCACTTCCCGCTTGGTTGCACCGGTCTTTGAAACGCTGTCCACGAACACCAAAAGGTCGCGTTCCGATTGTTCACTCAAGAGCAAGGACAAGTCATCGCCAGGAATTACGGGAGCGCTTTTCGGCGAAGAACGGGAAGGCTTGATGCTCCTTACAACGTAATCCACATCCTTGTGAAAACCCTCTTTCTGTAAGGCATGCTGGAATAAGAGGGCCGGGAAGTTGCCTCCTCTTCTCACGTAAATCAAGGAAACGCGGGGTTTTCCCCGCATAGGAAAGCTCGCGCTATGCACGTGCTCCACGAGCTGGCGCGCGGCCTGCCGGATGCTTTCCGAGTTGATGTGGGAAGCGTACACGTCCTCCCAAACCTGGTGCACTTCGTCTGCCTCAAGCTTTCGCGTGTGAGCCCGGTTCTCTTGAATCCATTGCAGCACGTAGTCCAAGGGAGCGCGGGGATTCAGTTGGGCGGCTTGAAGGACGTTGTGGAGCACGTGCTCGTTCGCGAACAAGTGAGGCCGCGGATGCTGCAAGGCAAAGCGGAGGAACGCGTCTCCAGCCTTCAAGAAAGCGTAATGGCCTGCTTGTTTAGGTACGTTTTGGTGGTAGGCGTCTTCGAGCTGGCGCACGAAACGCAGGAATTCGGGGGTTTTAACGCCGGGCTTTCGGGCAAAACCCGTTTTCGCGTCGTTCACGTAGTTGGCGTAGTGGGAAGCAAGTCCAGGGTACGACCGGCGTAGTTCTTGAAAGGCTTGCTGGGCTTCCGGAACCAATTTACGATACCAGGGCGTGCGTGCGTAAAAGGCAAGGGAACGCACGCCGTTCCGCAGGCGCCTCAATCGCTGAGTGACCATAAATAGAATGGGAAAAGGAAAGTTAATTAAGAAATGTGTGGCGGCAGCAAACGGTTGCATCTAATATGCGTCGTCGTGGTGGTCAAGCTTGACGAATAAGATAAATTTTTCCTTCTTGAGCACTTGGAAAAAGAGCACAAAGTGGCCAACATGCACACGCTTATAGTCAGAGAGGCCGTGCCGCAAATTCTTGAAGTGGTCAATCGTAGTTTCGTCATTCAAATCAACAATTTGCCGGATTTTCTTGTAAACAGCGGCGGCAAGGGAAGGGTTTCTCTTGGAAACCTTGATGAGTACGACCTGCAGATGCTCCGAAAGGCGGTAAGAAAATGGCATTCAGGCCACGCCCAGTAACCGTTTAAGTTCGGCATCGGACATGGCTTTAAAGCCATGTTTTCTCATGTCCTCCTCGGCCACCCGGATGACATCGCGCACTACTTCTTCTTTTACTTCTCGGTCCACAAAATCGTCGCCGTAAAGCTCGGCGAACTTGTCCAGAGCCTCGCCCTTGTCCTTCAAACCGAACTTCTCCTTGATGACGCCCAGCACTTGACTGGAATACTTCTTGACCCTTAGATTCACGTGCACATACCCCATAAGCCTCCACCTAACATAAACTAAGCCCAAATAATATAAAAATATTTCGGTATTTGGAAAAGGTGAACGAGCAAATCGGAAAGTGGGCCCGCGGAGAATCGAACTCCGGATCTTCAGTGTTTTCCCGAACGCTTCTCCACGCAGCGAAAAGGGTTTCTTTTTCTGGTGGAGCTCTTTTTCTTTCCAAAGAAAGAGAAGTCCAGTGAGACTGACGTCTTAACCACTCGACTACGGGCCCTGGAAACATCTAAAGTAAACAAATTATAAAGCGTTTTCAGGCAACCTTAATCGTACTTGGGCTGGCCGTGTTCTCTCCGCGTGTGCACGCCCGTGTGCTCGTTGAAGGCAGGACGGAAGCCGAAACGCTCCCTTTCTCTCTGGGCTTCTGCCATCTTCTTCTTCTTGTCAAAGACGCGCAAGTGCTTGCCGCAGGAAATGCAGTAGCAGACTTCCCGCGTGATTCTTGGAACCCACTGGTCGTCAAAAACGTCCTTGCGCTCGACGGGGTTCGTCAGGATGACTTTTTCCAGGAATACGGCCTTGTCCCTGCGCACTTGCCGGCCGCACTTGCTGCAGGAAAGCAACCGCTCGCGTCCTCGACCCATAAATGTTCACTGAATCCGTTGAATGGAAGGCATGTTTTGGTGCTTGGAAAGCTTTTAAAACTATTTATTTGGAGGAGGAAATGGAAAAAGCAGCTATGATTTCTTTTACCTTACTCGGAAGGGTAATGGTTGTTGCCCAGTTCAATTTTAATGCGGGAAAGCAGGCGGTCTTTCGCCTTGCCGGGCTTTAAGGCGTGCTTCAGCACGTCATACCAGGAACGGGCCGGAATGATTTGGATGGCTTTCCGTTGGCTCGCGTCCAGCACCAAGTCGTCCATGCTCGAGGCAGGAACAATGGCTTTCGTGATGCCCGCTTCCAAGCAGGCCTCTATTTTTGCCGTAACACCTCCAATCGGAAGCACTTCGCCTCTCACGGAAAGCGAGCCGGTCATGCCCACGCTCTGGTCAATAGGCACTTCCTCTAAAGCGGAAATGACGGCCGTGGCCACGGAAATGCTGGCGCTGTCGCCCTCGACGCCTTCATAGGTCTGCAGGAACTGGATGTGGATGTCGTAAGCGGAAATGTCTTTGCCGATGTGCTTCTTGATGAGCGCGGACACGTTTTCCACGGCTTCCTTGGCAATGTCCCCCAGCTTTCCAGTGGCGATGATGCGGCCTTCCTCCTTGCTCGCGGAAGGCGCCACTTCCGCCACGATGGGAAGAATGATGCCGGAATCGCCCATGACGGCAAGCCCGTTGACTCTTCCGACCTCGAAGCCCTCCGTAAGAAAAATGCGATAGTCCTTCTTGACGTCAATGAATTGCTGGGCGCCTTGTTGCTCCAAGGTACGGGCGAGTTTCTTGGCCTGTCGCACGTGAACGGCGGAAACGAAGGAAGCGTTTTCCTCTTTCGCCAAGTCTCCCGCGGCGCGGATCAAGCCCCCCAGTTCGCGGAGCTTCAAGGTCAAGCGGTTCTTGCGGCCCGCGCGCTTCTTTGCTTCATAAAGAATCTCTTGGATGGCTCCGGAATCGAAGTGGGGAATTTTGGCGTCCTTCTTGATTTCCTGCGCCATGAACTGCACGATCTTGAACTCATTTTCCGGAGTGTCCGGCATGCTTTCCTCCATGTAGACTTCATAGCCGTAGCCCCGAATCCGGGAACGCAAGGCAGGATGCATGCGCCGCAAGTCCACGTAGTTTCCTGCCGCCACCAGCACGAAGTCGCAGGGAACCGGGTCCGTCTTCACCTGCGCGCCGGAAGACATTTCGCTCTGCCCCGTGATGCTGAACTTTTTCTCTTGAAGCGCCGTCAAGAGCTCTTGCTGGGCCTTGGGGCGCAAGGCGGAGACCTCGTCAATGAATAGCACGCCCTTGTGGGCGCGGTGAATGGCGCCTGCCTCGATGCGCAAGTGCGCGGGAGTGCCCAAGCCTCCTGAATTGTGCACGAGGACGCCTTCCGCGAAATAGTTTCCCGTAGAGGTCGTGGCGTTGTAAACCAATCCTTGGAAGGGCCTTGAATTCTTGGAAAGAAGGAAGGCCTCTTTCGGTTTAAAGCGGGCCATAGGCTTCCCACCACGTACACGAAATCAAGGTTTATAAACGGCGTGATGTAATGTAGTCGAAGTCTATGAGCTTGCTGCCGTTCGACTATTTCTTCGTGGTGTTGTCCTTCACGTTTTTCGGCATCCTGACCCTGTACGCGCTGCGGACGTACTTGTACTTCAAGGAAAGCAGCCTCGCCCACCACCTCAAAATCATTTCAGGCGGCTTGGCGTTGTTCACGGTGGCCAAGCTGGTCAGCATGGGCGAGGCTCTGGAGCTGCTGGACTACCCCTATGCGGACAACATCCTCGAAATGCTGGGCGCGCTGGCCATCTTGTTCGGCATCATCGACTTCAGGAAAGAATTCCTGCGGTTCAAGTGGCTCAAGGAAATCGAGGCTCAAATTGCGGCCGAGCGCCAGTTCTTCGAGGACAGCGAGGGAAGGAAAACGGCGCGAAAAGGCAGGTGAGACCCAAAAGCTTAGATGAGGAGCTCTTTTCCTTCTTCCGCGAGCTCGGTTTCCGGAAACACTTCTTGGGCTTCCTTCAGCAAGACCTGCAAGTCGGAATAGCGGTTGCTGAAGTGCACCAGGACGAGCTTTTTCGCCTTGGCTTTTTTCGCGAGCTCGGCCGCCTGCCTTGCCGTGGAATGGAACTTGAGCTTGGCTTGTTTGACGTCCGTCTCAGAAAACGTGGACTCGTGAATCAGCACGTCGGCTTCGTGCGCCGCTTTTTCCGTGGAGGAGCAGGGCAGCGTGTCCCCCGAATAGACGAGGCGCTTGCCCTCCTTCAGGAACGTGACTTCCTCCAACGTGATTTTTTTACCGTTGACAGTAACGAAGCCTTTTTCCTGAATTTCCCGGAAGAGCCTGCCTCGGATGCCCAAGCCTTTCGCCTTTTCCTCGTAAAACTTGTGGATGGGCTGTTCCTCGAGCACGTAGCCCAAGGCATCCACGTTGTGCCGAACCTTGAACGAAGACACCTTGACCAACGCGTCCTCGTACACTTTTTTCGCGGAAGAGACTTCGGTGAACCGGATGGGAAAGTCGGGCCGAAGGAAGCGGGTGGAGAGAACGCTTCCCACCACCTCTTTTAAGCCCTTGGGGCCGAAGAGGAGGAGTTCGTCCTTCCTTCCTGCCAAATTGAGCGACTGGACGAGGCCGAAAATGCCGAGGATATGGTCCGCGTGCAGGTGCGAGAAGAAAATGGCCTTGACTTTCGCGTACGAAATCGTGTACTTCATCATCTGGCGTTGCGCGCCCTCGCCACAATCGAACAGGAACGTGTGGCCGGTTTTGACCGCGAAACACGTGGGCAGCCGCGAGGGGGAAGGCATGGCGCTTGACGTTCCTAAAACGACTAGCCGCAACATAGGGAATCCCAACCCCGCATGGTATTCAAGCACGTACTCGCTCAAGCAATTCCAATGATGAGGTCGCACGCGTTGGTGCCCGTCAACCCCATGAATATGGAATCGTCGGTCTTGCAAAGCAAGGAATGGGAATCGTTTTTATTTAAATAGGTACGGATGGGGAGATGCAACGCCAAAGCGCGTTCACGGGAAGAACCATCCACCACGGCGCCCGCCGCGTCGCAGACCCCGTCTTTCCCGTCCGTGCCAGCGGCCAGCAAAACCCCGCGTTTCAAATGCCGCAAAGCCCCGAGAGCCACTTCGTGATTCCTTCCGCCTTTTCCTTTGCCTTTCACCGTGACCGTGGTCTCGCCGCCAGCAACAAAGGAAACGCCACGGTTCAACCAATGCGCAAAACGAGAGCCTACGTCCCTGGCCTCCCCGTGGACGCCGCGAAAGACGCGGGGGTTCAAGCCTTTGGAGCGCAGGAAGGAAGCGGCCGCGTCAATAGCCGTGTTGTTGTCCCCTAAAACGAAGGAATGGCAAGAGACACGAACGCGGACGAGGCGCGGCTGTTGCTGCAATACTCGGATGAGGGGATGAGCGGAAGAGAGGGAAAGGCGGTGCGAGAGTATGGAGAGCGCTTTTTCGAAGGGCAGGGTGTTCGGGACCGTTGGCCCGGAAGCAATGTCGTGAAGCGGAGAGCCCAACACGTCGGAAAGCACGAGGTTGATGAGGGTAGCTCCAGAGAACGCGGAGCCCAATTGTCCCCCTTTTAGTTGCGAAAGGCAGCGACGCACCTCGTTCAGCTCGGAAATGGAAGCCCCTGCCCTCATCAATTTAAACGAAACATCTCGAATATCCCTCAACGAGACGCCTTCCCTCGGAAGTTCCAGCAACGAGGAGCCCCCACCGGAGACCAAACAAACGACGAGGTCGCCCTTCCTCACTTTTTGGGCAAGCGCAAGAAGTTTTTTCGCTGCAGCAACGCTTTTAGAGGAAGGAAGGGGGTGCGTGCCCTCCACTAGCACTATTTTTTTCGTGTGAAAACGCTTGGCAGTGCCTTCGGGAACTACGACGACGCCGTCCGTGAGGGGGACAATCCGTTCAAGAGCTTCCGCCATGGCCCCGGAAGCCTTTCCAAAGCCGACCACAAAAATGCGCGAGGCCTTGAAACGCTTTTTTTGCACGAACAAATAGCCAGCTCCGTAGCGGACGTTGGATGGGACGAGGAAGGAAGGGCTTACGGCGTTCACGGCTTTTTCAAACGCCTCGAGGGCGAGCAAGCGCATTCGCTTTTCGCCGTGCAAGAGTAAGCCCTTGTTCTTGATGAGCGGCATTTCCACGTCCCTAACA
>SBBD01000037.1 GCA_005239845.1 archaeon
GCAACATGATCGAGTACGGTTTGGCTATTGGAAGCGACACGGCGCAAGGAAGGCCGAACGACGCGCTCGAGTTTACTGCAGGAAGCGGCGCTGCCGCTTTTGTTGTTGGCACTGCGCGCCTCATCGCGGAAATCGAGGCCACCTACAGCTTTACGACGGACACGCCGGACTTCTGGAGGAGACAACACGCGGAATTCCCGAGGCATGCCGGAAGGTTCACAGCAGAGCCCGCCTACTTCAAGCACACCTTAAGCGCCACCAAAGGCCTCCTGAAGAAAGCGGGCACGGCGCCCGAAGATTACGCGTTTGTCGTGTTCCACCAGCCCAACGGCAAGTTTCCCTTGCGGGCCGCCAAACAGTTGGGGTTCGAGAAAGAGAAAGTGACCGCCGGCCTCTTGACTCCCGTCATTGGGAACACGTACAGTGGCGCTTCCTTGATCGGGCTTGCCGCCGTACTGGACATTGCAAAGCCCGGAGACCGCATTCTCGTTACCTCTTACGGAAGCGGTGCTGGAAGCGACGCGTTCAGCATCAAGGTCACCCAAGAAATCACGAAGCCCGGCAGAAGACAGGCTGTTCCAGTCTTCGAGCAGGTGAAAAACAAGGAATACGTTTCTTACGCCGTTTACGCAAAACACCGCAGGAAACTCAAGGGAATGTAGAACGATTATTGGATTGCAGCCGGTGATAAAAAATGAAGCACACGACGTCGTTGAAACTCGCGCGCTACGGAGCGAAGCTTTTCTTGGGTTTTGCCACCATGCTCGTTTACCTGTTCACCTTCGCCCGCTTCGATTACTTGCCCTGGATTGCCGGCAGTTCGTTGGTCTTCATCGCCTTCCTCGTTTACCCGCACGTGGAACGCTTCTTCGAGGAAGCCTTCGAAATCGTCGAACCCTGAAAAACGAATATGCTGAAACAATCCAACGTGAAAAACATGTTTGATCTAAAAGAATTCGTGAAACCGTCTCATGCAAAGTTTGCTGTACTATTAACCTTGTTTTTAGTGAGCAGTTACGCCTCTCAAATTTTTGGAGCCAACCCCGAGTCCAAGAACCCTCCCTCAATTGGGTTTCCCTTCATTTACTACGATGTTTCGGTGCTTGCCCCTCAGACGAGCATGGAAGGGCCGTCCAGTAGCGTGCTAACTTTAGGCTTCGTCTTCCTCGCCTTCGCGTTTTTGCTCAATGTAGCGTTTTGGTACGTTGTATCCTGTGCCGTCGTTTTGCTTTATAATAAGATGATGAAAAAATGAGAAACGTTTCCATCATCGGTGCCGGCTTGACGCCGTTCGGAGAACGCTGGGACACGTCGTTCCGCGAGCTCGTCTACGAAGCCGCCACGGCAGCCATCGCGGACTCGAAAGTGGAAGGCAAGGACATCCAGGCCATTTACGGGGGCACCATGGCGCCCGGGAGACTGATAGGACAGGAACACATCGGAGCGCTCATCGCCGACCAACTTGGTTTGAACCCCATTCCCAGCGTGAGACTGGAAGCGGCGTGTGCATCCGGCGGAGTCGCATTACGCCAAGCCTATTTGTCAGTCGCCTCGGGTGCCCATGACATTGTTGCTGTAGGAGGCGTGGAAAAAATGACGGAAGTCTCCACGGAAGAAGTTTCCACCGCTTTAGGGGGTGCGGGAGACCAGGAATGGGAGCTTTTTCTTGGCGCTACTTTTCCGGCCATTTACGCTTTGATGGCAAGAAGGCACATGCACGAGTTCGGCACAACGGAAGAACAGCTCGCGCTCTGCAGCGTAAAAAACCACGCGAACGCCGTGCATAACCCCTTCGCGCAGTACCGGAACGCCGTTTCCGTAGAGGACGTCATGGACAGCGGCTACATTGCTTCCCCCCTCAAGCTCTTGGACTGTTCCCCGATTACGGACGGCGCCGCCGCCTTGATTTTGTGCGCTTCCGAGAAAGCCAAGCACTACACGGATACTCCCGTTGAAATCCTTGCAAGCGCGCAGGCTTCCGACACTCTTGCGTTGGCTAACCGCCGCACGCTAACGGGACTCGACGCGACAGTGGTTGCTGCAAAAGAAGCCTTTAAACAGGCCAGACTTCAACCCAAAGACATCCATGTTGCGGAAGTGCACGACTGCTTCTCCATCGCTGAAGTCATGGCCATCGAGGACCTCGGCTTCTACGCGAAAGGAAAAGGTGGGAAAGCCGTGCAGGACGGCGAGACGCAGCTCAACTCCAAATTGTCTGTTAATACTTCGGGAGGCCTCAAAGCCTGCGGGCATCCGGTGGGCGCTACCGGAATAAAGCAAGCGGCAGAGGTCACGTGGCAGTTGCAGCAGAAAGCAGGAAAACGGCAAGTCAGCACGTGCGATATCGGCCTCACGCACAACGTCGGAGGTTCAGGAGCGACGGCCGTAGTGCACCTTTTCAAGAGGGGAGACTAACGTGGCAACTAACGCGAAACCGGTTTGGATTAGAGGTAGAAACTAGTATGTCGGGACAACCGTTGATTTGGAGGAGGATGCCGGAACGCTATCGCCTCGTGGGCAGCAAGTGCCTTACTTGTCATTCGGAATTCTTTCCCCAAAGAAAGTTTTGCCCCCACTGCCGAAGAAAAGGCAAGATCGTCAAGCACGACATGCCTACAGAAGGAAAAATCTTCTCGTTCACGGAAGTAAGCTCGGGACCGGAAGGCTTCGAGCACCAGACGCCGTACTTCATGGCCATCGTCGAGCTCAAGAATGGCGTGCGCCTCATGTCCCAGCTCGTCGACTCGCCGAAAGGAACCGTGAAAATCGGCGCGCCCGTGCAGCTCGTGTTCCGAAGAATCGCGGAAGACGAACACGAGGGAGCCATTGCTTATGGCTACAAGTTCAAGGTGGTAGGCTAACTTGGACTTTTGTTTGTTTTTATTTTCGCTTTTCCCAATCCTCTGAAATGCTTTTCCGCGATTTCCAGAATCGCGGTCACTCGAGGGTCCGGATGTTTGGGCGCGTGTTGTCCAATTAGTTGGTGGACTCGAAAAAACACGTCCCTAAAATGCCGTGCTTGCTCTGGCGTCAGAGGGTGGCTGGCGTTCCAGTCCTGTGTCTTAAAATGCGTTCGCACTTCCGTTGGCTGTCCCTTCCGATCTAGGGCGATCATCAACGTATACGACGAGCGATTCGGCAACTCGATCCGGACACCTGTTTCTCCAGGGTTGGTGATGAAGGCAGCATGTTCGAAGAACGCATGCCGGTCCATAGCCCTCCTAAGCATTTCGTCTCCCTTGTCGTACAATTGTTTTCGAAGGCGCATTCGGTCTCTTTCCCGAACACTGTGTTCCGATACCAGTCGTTCAATTTTATCCATGAGTTCCCCTTGAAGTTGCCGTATCACTTGCAGTTGGCGCGTGCGGCTCGGTACGAAATCAAACCGCGCCCACGGTTCGTCGAGTTCCCTGACAAACTTGGTCGGCCACCCGTATTCCAGTGACGCCGGGATGCTTTCCGCCAGCTTGCCGGCAAACGTGCGTATTTCTCCCTCCAAGCGATGTCGCTGTCCTACTGAACTTGCCATGCCTTAACCTCTTCAAGGCCTCAGCCTGTTCCGGTCTCTTGGAAAGAGCGAGGCTTCGCGAATGTTGTGCAGGCCACAGATTTTCATGGTCAGCCTTTCCGCGCCGATGCTCCAGCCCGCGTGCGGCACAGGACCATATTTGAACGCGTCCACATAATCCTCGAACTGTTTTGCGTCCAACCCGCGAGCCTGCAATTGCTTTACCAACAGTTCAGGATCATGGATCCGCTGGGCGCCGCTCGCAATCTCGAGGCCGCGGTACATCAAGTCGTACGCCCTGCAGGTTTTCGGGTCTTCCGTGAGGGGCATGCTGTAGAAGGCGCGCACGAGCGTCGGCCATCGGGTGACAAAAAAGAGTTCTTCCTTCAGCAGCGCTTGCAGCTTCTCCTCCTGTTCCTTCGAAAAATCTTTGCCCCATTCCATCTTCTCGCCGTTCTTGTTCAGTAATTCCACGAGTTCAGAATAGGGATGCCTTGCGATTTTATTCGGCACATCTACTTTTACTTTCAGCGTCTCCAGTTCCTTCCCGCAATTTTCTTTCACTTCCTTCAAAACATGCAACACCACTTTCTCCAAGGCCTGCAACGCGTCCTCTTCCCCCGCAAACCCAAGCTCCACGTCCATCTGCGTGACTTCGTTCAAGTGCTGCGTCGTGTTGTGCTTTTCCGCCCTCCAGATGGGCGAGACCATGAACACGCGATCCATTCCCCCCAAGACCGCCAGTTGCTTGTAGAGCTGCGGGGACTGCGCCAAAAACGCTTTCTTCTCAAAGTATTTGACTTCAAACAAGTCCGTGCCTCCCTCGGTTGCCGCTTCCACGAGCGAGGGGGGGTTGATTTCCTGCATTTGAAGCCCCAAACAAGCCTCCCGGAATGCCCTTTGCACCTCACTCCGGATTTTGAAAACGGCCTGTACCTCGATTCTCCTTATATCCACGAAGCGGTGGTCCAATCTTACATCGATTTCCGCGGGCACTTTTCCCGTGAGCTCGAACGGCACTTGCTTGAGCACTTTTCCCACGACCTCCAGTTTTGTTGGGACGAGTTCCCTCCCCAAATTGGCTATCTTGCTTGCGCGCACTTTTCCCTCCACCACCACCGCCGTTTCCTTTACCAGCCCCTTTACGTTCTCCAGCAAATCTTCAGGAACTTCGCCGCTCTTGAAAATGACTTGCATGAGGCCCGTGCGGTCCCTTAGAATGAGGAAGTTGACTTTTCCGAACGTGCGCGTCTCGTGCGTCCAGCCGGCGAGCTTCACGTGCTTGCCGTCCATTTCCGCGGTAACTTCAGAATTGTAGTGCGAGCGCATCATGCGAAAAAACCTCTTTTCAAATTGGAGTCCCAAGCTTTAAAATAAGCGTAAGATTGATTATTTTCTATGAATGAAGACGAAGACATGCGGGAAACCCGCCGCATTCTGCAGGAGGTCAAGTCCGGCAAGCAAAAGCTCCTCTCTAAAAAAGAATTTGAAAAGCTCACGGGAACAAAACTATAGCCGCCGTTGTTCCAGCTCTTTTCTCCCTTCTTCCGCCAGTCTGCTCCAATATCGCTCCTCCTTCATCTCTTCTTCCGAATCTCTTGCCTCCATCTTCCTTTGCCGTTCCGCTTTCGACTCCTTTTTCAGTTTAGGCACGCGCGCGTACAAGAGCCACGAGAGCGGGAAAAACGACGTGGCCGCCAAAAAACCAAGAAACCCTCCGAACCCGTTTTCGTTCCCCAAAATGCTTGCCAGCAATGAAATAACCGCCATTCCAAACGCCAGGACCAAAACGCCTTCCTCTCGCTCCCAAATCCTCCACCCCCCGTACCCGGTCTTGATTTTTCCCTGCAGCCTCACTCCCTTCACCCATTCCACTCCTGCAACCGTAAGCGAGTCCTCCCACACGTGCAGCAGGAAACCGAAAAGCAGGCCCAAACAAAAAGAAAGCCACAATCTGGACAAGGAAACCGCGGAAAACAGTCCCAACATGATTAGCCCTCCAATGAGCCAGAAGCCAAAAACTAAAAGCGCCCCTTTCAGAGAGTGTAGGAGCCTCCGGTGGCCTTCCCACTTCTTTCCCCAAAGCCTCCCTCCCAACCACGCGACGGGCTTGTACGCCAGCCATTTCGTCAAGAGCCCTGCTGCTTTCAGCGCATAACCTCCCCCCACTCGCTTCCTGAACACCAGCGCATCCTCCGCATCGGCATCCGGAAGCAGGCTTCCTACCAGCACGCCAATCCATGCCGCTCCCAAGGTGGCTACTAGCCCGGCGGCCATTTTCCACCCGCTTGCCAGCCCGGTCGTTGTTGCTGCCATCCCCCCTTCAAGAGCTCCCACGAAAGAGTAATACAACGCAAACAAGTATGCTCCTCCGACGAGCGCGGTGATGGCGAGGTGCGTCCGTCCTTTCATACCTTGAGCTTTGCCGTGTTCGCTTTTAAGGCCCGTGGAATCACTGGAAACGAGGCCGCCGCCGCTTTATATACCTCGAAAGGCCGCTTTCCTTTACCCACTTTCAAGAGGCGTTGGAAATGAATGTGCTGTTCTTCCGCGAAACGCAAGGGAAAAGGCAGCGAGAGGGAAAGGAACCGGACCCACCCGCGGCTCCCGAGTCCTTCTTTACCGTGTTTTCAAGGCGCCTCGAGGCGAAAACCCTATGATCGAAGACGAGCTTGCGCACTGGTTCAAGGACGACCAGGGCCAGAACCACAAGAGCCTTCTGCGCTTGGAGACGGATCCTCCGACGGTGAACAACACCTATCCCCGCGACGGCGTCATCACGTTGAGGCTCATGAACGGCGTCGGCACGTTGGGGTTCAAGCTGTCCCCCGACGAAGCGCTGCGCTTGGGCAC
>SBBD01000099.1 GCA_005239845.1 archaeon
CTTTCTTTCCATCCGAAGTCGTCCCCACGGGTTCCTGAGATGGAGTCGCAGTGGGACGAGAAGTTGGCGTGGGAGTAGCGGTTTCTTCGCTCTGGGACTCTTTCACGAGCTGCGCGAGGCTCATGAAGCTCTCGCGGTCGAGCGGGCTGCCTTCCTCCACGAACGGGTATTCCTTGAGCACGAATCCTTGCGCGCCATCCCCGTCAGCGGCCCGCTTGTAGAGCACGGAGACTTTGAAGGGCCTCAAGTCCACGATGGGCTTCGTATTCAGCTTGCGCGGGCCTCCGACTCCAAGCTTTTCCTTCAACGTCTGCGAAATGAGGGCTGCAAGCCCCTGGTAATCCCGGTAGTTCAGGAAGCCTTCGATGCGGTTCAAGACCTGCGTGTCACAAAGGGCGTACTTGAACTCGTTGCCGAACGCGCTCCACAAGTCCTGGTCCGTAATGCTCTTGTCGCAGTGTTGGCCCTCGTAACACCAGTCGTTGGGGTAGCTGCCCGTGTCCCTCGCATTGCACATCTCGATAAGACCCCGAGTGCCCCCGCAAAGCTTGTATTGTGCCTGGTCGGCGTAATATTCTGCCAGCGTGGACACGGCCGCGCGCGTGAACGCTTCCGTGAAGGCGTCGCCGAAGACATTGAAGTCGATTTGCTGGATGGTAAGCTGTTCCCGCAAGGCATCCATGTCCGCCATCACTTGTTCTTCTGCGGTAGTGAAATCGGAAGTGGAACAGAAATTGTTCTGTTGACACATGCCGTTAGTGGACTCGTAGTCTAAAGGGGCGTTGCCAACCACGTCAAATGCGGCGGACACGCTCTCTTGAATGGCGTTGTTGGGCACTTGCAGCGAGCTTTGCGCGGGAGAAAGCAGGGGCTTTTGTTTGTCCAACTTCAAGGTCTGCTGAGCGGCTTGCTGCGACACTTGAAGGGGCTCGTAGGCCACTTGGTTAAGGGGCTGGGAGGGCTTCGTGTTGTCTGCCACGGCTCCGGACGAACCCGCCACCAGCGACATCTTGGAAAAGGGGACGTTGTTCACGAGGTAGAAGGGCTCGTTGGCCTTCTGGCTTTCCTGCACTCTTCCGTAAATCGAGGAAGAGGCGGGCACCCATTGCAGAGCATACTTGGGGGCGACGTCGTTGTGGATTACGAACGACAATTTCACGGAGAACGGGTTGACGGTCTGGCCCTGCACTTGCATCTTGATGACTTGCTCGAGCTCCGTGTCGCTCTTCCTTCCCGCGGCTCCCTCCTTGAAGCGGAGCTTGAGCTGGTTGTTCTCCAGATAGTATTCCGTGCAGTCGGGCCTGAGCGTGAAGATGAACGTGGAAAAGCGGGGTGCAATGCGCAGGAACTCGTTGATGTCCTGGACGGGCCCCACCAACGCGGCGGAAGCGCCGCTTCGTTCTACCCACGTGCCCCGCAAGCATGCGACTTCATCTTTTTTGCCTGCAATCTGGATGTTGGACGGCGAGCCCGTGACGATGGCGAAGTCGTTGACGATGCTGAATGCCACGCCGTTCGATGGAAGCAGCGAGTTGATGGGAATCTTGCAGTCGTACGAGCTGCTTTGCCGGTCGCACAAGCCGGGGTCTTCTGCAAGTCCCCCGAACTCGTCGCCGCGCGGGTTTTGGGAATAATAGTTCTGGGTTTGCGGACTGTTGGGGTTATAGTACGTGTTCCACGGGTTCTGGTTCCCGTAGATGGCTCGGGGGAAGCCCATGCCTGGCGTTTGAGACGTGGAAACGGTGCCGTCGCGGTTGATGTAGAACTTGTAGGCGGAAGACGCGGCCACTTGCTGTCCTCTTCCAGGATAGTCGAAATAGCCAACCAAAGGACGCATCAAGTGCTGCGCGAAGCGCTTGGCGAAAAAGCGGGGGTTGCGGTAGCGGCACAAGCCCGCCGTAGGCCCTACCGTAATCGAGCCCTCGTATCCCCTTCGCGTGCCGTCCTTGTAGATGAATACGCCTGCTTCATCGAATATCTGCGTATACTTTCCTCCAGGGGCAATGGAGCCCGAGCTGAACGTGAAGCCTTTACTTGAAACGGACTGCACGGAACGCGCCTTGTTGTCGCGGTTGACCCACGTCACCTTGTCTGCGAGGTTGACGAACTTGTTTGCCGGCCGGAAGCCCACGCTCGTAATCAATACGACGGCCCCGCCTCCGGTATCTACCGCTTGCTCGCGCCTGGGTCCTCTTACAACGATGTTTTTGCTCTCGCTTTGCTGCACGGTCTTGCGGATGCGCAGCTTTCCGCGGTGGATTTCCGCGTAATCCGTAGTTACGGGGGCAGAGTACACTCCGTCTCCGGAATCGTCTGCAAACGAGAGCACGCCATTTTCATAGAATGAAGAATAGGAGGAATCGGTACTCCCATCGCCTCCATATCCTGCAAATTCGAGCGTTTCTTCTCCTGCAAAGCCTTGCCGGCAGGCGGGATTGTTCGCAT
Source organism: archaeon (assembly GCA_005239845.1). GTDB lineage: Archaea > Micrarchaeota > Micrarchaeia > Norongarragalinales > SBBD01 > SBBD01. The sequence goes on from SBBD01000099.1 coordinate 2,446, forward strand.
CATAGTAAGGACAGTTGGGGTTATAGCCTCCAGAGCTCCCACCATAGCCTCCGCCGTAAGGATTCCCGTACCCATATTGATTATTACAAGCGGGATTGTAGGGGTCGTAGTACGTGCACGAGTCGTCATACCTGTTTTCCTCTTCTTCCGTCACTTCAGGCTCTGCCGTGTAATAGGGGTGGTTCGTGTAGTCTGCGTGCAAGTAGATGAACTTGCCTTCTTCCACCGTTTCGCCGCATTCCACGACGTCAAAGAATAACTGCATGCGCGCCGAGGCATCCGAGTCCGCGCTCTGCACTTCGCACCCCGAAATCTCGCCCACATCATCCGGAAGGGCATACTTTTGGTCGAATTGGAGCTGGTCGTCCAGTTCGATGGTGAGCGAAGCGGGAAGCGCTGGGTAAACCGTTTTCAACTTGCAGGTGTGATCGTCGCCGCAGTACTGTCCCGCAGCACACGGGGTCTCCGCATCGCATTCGGGGGCGCGGCACTCGTTGGCGGTAAGGTCGCACGTCCAGCTCGTAGGACAATCGTTGGCGTTGTCGCAGAATTTGGGGAGGCACTTGTGGTCTGGAGTGCACTCGTAGCCGCGGAAGCCCTTGTCCGTGCACTCCTGGTCGCTCTGGCACTCGGGAGTGAAACAACTCAACGTGGCACTATCGCATAATTGCCCTACAGTACAATTGGCGTCCGCGCACGTCTTTTGCACGCATTCGTGCTGCAAACAGTTCCACTTCCACGCGTTTTCGGCTCCCTGGCAGTCGGCAGGGAAGTTGCACGTTGCTGCGGTAGGCTCGACACAGTAGCCGTCCTCGCACGTCAAGTCTTGCTGGCAGCGCTGGCC
>SBBD01000168.1 GCA_005239845.1 archaeon
AAATGACGCTGCCGTACACGGTATGGTGGCCGGGGGGAACCCCGAATGACGGCGGAGGCATCAGCGGCTTCGTGTTGATTGCGGAAAGCCACATCAGCATCCACACGTTTCCGGAAATGGGCTATTTCACGATGGACGTCTATTCGTGCAAGGACTTCGACCGCGCCCGCGTGGCGGAAATCGCGCAGAAGACCTTTGCAGCAAAGCGCGTGAGCGAAGAGTTTATTCACCGGGGCAAGCTCTTCGTGGAGAACAAGGAAAAAGCCCTGTGGCCCCACCGCGCCTTCGCGAAGACATGAGCAACGAATTGTTTATTAAGCCGCGGCGCCCGAAAAGAATGGTTCGCGGAGGAGCCGACCTACATGGACTTCGTACCCAAGAAAATGTTTTTCACGGCCGGAGCCGGCCGGCACAAGGAACAATTGCATTCCTTTGAGCTGGCGCTCCGCGACGCAGGCATCGAGCAATACAACATCGTCACCGTATCCAGCATCTTTCCTCCGGGTTGCAAAATCATCCCCAAGAGCGAGGGAGTCAAGCTCTTGAAGCCGGGCCAAGTCGCGTTCGTGGTCATGAGCCGTAATGCCAGCAACGAGCCCAACCGCCTCATGGCCGCCTCCATCGGCGTCGCAATTCCGGCAGACAAGAACGAGTACGGCTACTTGAGTGAACACCACTCCTTCGGGCAGACGGAAGAGAAGGCGGGCGAATATGCGGAAGACCTTGCCGCCTCCATGCTGGCCTCGACGTTGGGCATCGAGTTCGACGTGGACCAGAGCTGGGACGAGAAGGAAAAACTGTTCAAGATTTCAGAGAAAATCGTGCGCACCATGAATGTAACGCAAAGCGCCATCTGCGACAAGAACGGCTTGTGGACGAGCGTCGTAGCGGCCGCCGTGCTCATCCTGGAGGAGAACGGACAGGCGTTTGTTACGGAAGGGGGTAAGCCATGAAGAAAAAAAGAGGGCAAAAGAGAGGGGCAGGGAAATGGGAAGGGCTCGGGCCCCTTGCCAAGAAACAGAGGCTGCATCCGTTCCACGCCGTAAAACACTTTTTGGCTACTTGGTCGTCTTGGTGCTCGTGCTCGCGGTAGTACAGTACGGCCTAAACATATCCATCTCGCCGCTGGCCTTTCTGCTGCTCGTCGCCTTCGTTTCCATGACGGCGACCGCCATCCTTTACGCCTACGACGTGCACGCGCGGGAACCCGAGGAAGAAAACTGGGAACAGCTGCTGAAGCAGGAGATGAGGAGCACGAAAGACCTCGTCAAGGAACCCAACCGCCATATCTACCAGTACTTGGGATAAAAGAACAAAAGGCTAGTTCCACCCAATCGAAAATCCAGCGAATGCGCCTCAAACCAAAAAAAAATACGCAAGCGGGAAACAACCTCCTCTATTTTTATTACTAGTAATCGTAAGGGCAAGAGAAGGTGTATGGCTTATGCTTAAATCTAAGGTGCGAAGGAGGAGAATCCTAGCCTCGAGACTCAAGCAACGCATGAAACGCAAGCTCAAAGCGAAAAGTTCCCGGCGCAGGAAAACGTGGTAAAAGAAAAACGCTTATTTTTTGAGTTGGAGCAAGTGCCCCAGCTTCCGCTTCTTCGCCTTCAAGTACCTTCGGTTGTACGGGTTCGGCCTTACTTCGAGAGGAATGCGCTGGCTTACCGCCACGCCTTCTTCCTCCAAGCTCTTGACTTTGGAAGGGTTGTTGGTCAGCAAGGCAACGGATTTAACCTCGAGGCGGTGGAGCAGGTACGCCGTCGCCGTATAGTCCCTCGCATCGATGGGCAGTCCCAACGCCCTATTGGCGTCCACGGTATCCAGCCCCAAGTCCTGCAAGTGATAGGCGAGAATCTTGTTCGCCAAGCCGATGCCGCGCCCTTCCTGCTGCAAATAGAAGAGGACGCCGCAGCGCTGCCTGGAAAGGTACTTTAGCGCCGCCTGAAGCTGGGGGCCGCAGTCGCACTTGAGGGAGCCTAGCGTGTCCCCCGTAACGCATTGGGAGTGGAGGCGCACGGGCACATGGCGTTTGCCGCGGACGCGGCCTTTCACGAGCAGGAGGTGTTCTCGGCCATCCGGAGTGAGGAACGCGTAGACCTTGAACGTGCCGTATTTCGTGGGAAGCGTTGCGCAGGAGGCCAGCTTGATTCTCATGGGCTGGTTTTTCTTTCGAGCGACAACACCCCTAGGCTTGAACGGCATGAAGGCACTTCACTTAAGTAAAATAGACAGAAAAATTCACTGAAGTTTGTCGGGCAGGAACGTTCCGCTGGCAGGATCCCAGCAGTGCGCCGAGCTGTTCGGGTTGGAGGCGTTTGCAATATACGTTACGCCGGAAGGGAGGTAGACGCCGCACAAGGCTATCGTCAAATTGTTCTCCACTCCAATGGCATTGGCTTGCGCCTGGATTTGGTTCTGGGCGGAGCTCAACACGTTCCCTCTAAGAATGGTGATGGCGACTACCACAATCAAGAGAACTCCGGCGGCAAGCAACAGATACTCAAAAGCACCTTGAGCCCTCTTGCTACCAAAAAACGCCATGTCGATCTCCTTTTCCGAAGGGTTTAGCGAAGGAACGAATCCAAGAGAGGTAAGCTTGGAGTGTTTAAAAGCCTTTCACACGGAAAGGAGGAAGAGGCAGAGCTGAACGCGGAAGAAGAAAAAAAATCAGAAAAAGAAGAAAATAAAAAAAGAGAAAAAAAGGAAATGAACCGCTTCAGCCGAACCGGTCGGGCCAAAAGACTCCTGCATTGAAGCAGTGCGCCGAACTGTTCGGGTTCGAAGCATTCGCAATAAAGGTCGTGCTCGCACCCCCGGGTATCGCTCCAACCAAATACGGGCGACACGCAGCGATGGTAAGATTGTTCTCCGTACCAATAGCATTAATTTGATTCTGAATCTGGGCATTAGCGGTCGTCAACACGCTTCCCCTCAGAATGATGATGGCGAGTACCACGATCAAGAGAACTCCAGCCAGCAGCAAGATGTACTCGAACGCTCCCTGCGCTTTCCGGTCACGTAAAAACTTCATGCTTTCATCGACCTCGTTTGCCGAATTAAAAGGACACTGCAACCCCTACTCGGCCCCTATTTAAAAGCCTTTCTGTCCGCGAGGAGGAGGGAAGGCTAGCAGTTCGTCAGCGTGCAGTTCGAGGTGTTGGTGAGGTTGACCCACGCGTTCGTGTTCACGTCGATAGTGTGCTTGGCCTGCGAGAAAACGCCTCCTCTCAGGATGAGGACGACGAGCACGGCGATCAAGAGCACGCCTCCGAGCAAGAGCAAGTATTCGAACGCTCCCTGCGCCTTTTGTTCCATGCCAGATACCGAAAGAGAAAAGGCCGGGTTTCTATTTAAATGTTGTTGGAGGGGGACAGCGATTGGTGCTAGTTGAAGCCGGTCATGTTCGAAGTATTGGTAAGGTTGTTCAGGGCTTCTTGTCCTCCGTAAATCGTGTTCTCGGCACTGGGAAAGACATTGCCCCGAATGATGGTAACTACGAGCAGCACGATCATCAGCACGCCTCCCAACAAGAGCAGGTATTCAAACGCTGCCTGCGATTTCCGATCCATGCATGGAGAAGGGGGAAGCGCCCTATTTATATATTGGTTGAACCAGCCGCCTAACTAATCAAGCCTAAAGCGTTTTATATTTGGAGCGAGTGCGTGACTTCATGTTTGCAAGGAAGGCCGTCACGGCCGTCGAGTTCATTCTGCTGGCGGGGATGGCCGTGTTCATCGTGGTGCTGATGTCCACGTACACGCTAAGGAGCGTGTTTTCGCCGACACTGAACCAGAGCAACCAAAGCCTTACCGGAATCGAGGAGCGCAGCGCGTGCTTTTACGTGAACTGCGCGGACACGTGCACGCAGGCCATCGCGGGGGCGCCGTGGGCGTGGAGGAACCACTCCGCCGTGTGCGAGAATGGCCAGTGCATTTACCGCAGCGCACAAAACTGCACGACGGGCTGCTTAAACGGGCAGTGCATTGAGACAGCGCCTCGCGTGGACTTTACGTGGACGCAAGTGCCATCGGGCGCTCCCTCTTTTTGCAACTGGGTTTCGTTCACTTCAACGTCCACGGACCCGGATGGTAGAATCATTCGTTATTACTGGAATTTTGGGAATGGGACAAGCTTTTCATTAACTACGCCAAACGTAGATTTCCCCGGTTCGGCGAATTATCCTGCCGTGTATCCGGGAAAATACGACGTCACGCTGGAAGTCGTGGATAATAGCGGGAAAAAAAATTCGACGACGAGAAGAATTACGCTCTGCTCTTCTGATGTTGACGGAGACTTCAACTGCGACCTCGCCAACCCGGACGGCACGTGCCCGGTGTGATGGGTTTACCAAAAAGGCGCGAAGAGTACGGCCTCAACCGTAATCGATTCGGGAGAAAAAAGGCGGCGGTATCGCCAATAGCGGAGGATACTCTGTCAAATCTTCAGTCCCGTTTCGCCATCATGATGGCGGCCGCTAGGTCTCCCTTGGTTTCCTTCAAGGCCTGTTCCGCCTCTTCCCTGGAAACCTTCGCTTGTTCCATGACGAGCTTGACGTCGTTTTCAAAGGAAGCGACGTCGTTGTTGGAGGGAGAGAAAGCAGGGGATTCCGGAGCCGAAGAGCCGCTTCCGCCTTCGGATATTTTGCCCTGGACTTGGAAGGATTTTTGCCCCTGGATTTCCATGGCCACGACCTGCGGCTCGCTAATGCTGAATTGCGAGCCGTCCTTCCTGTAGATGACGACTTTCTCCGCGCTGACTTCTTCGCTCTTGATGCCGAACTGCTTCATCATCTGCGCGAGCTGTTTCGGGTTCATGTTCGGAAGCATGTGGTCCGCCTTCAGGCAAGCGTTTTTAAGCGGCGCGCCATTAAAAGGGTTTTGATTTCGCATGCCCGTAAAAAGCGCCAAGGAAATGGAGGACTTGAGGAACGACGTGCGCACGCTGGACTCCAAGCTCAGTCTGCTCGCGCAAAAGTTTTCCACGATCGAGAAGAACGAGGAAGTGCTCGGAAGAACCTTGGTGGCGCACAATGAAAGGCTGAAGGAAATCGAGGAAAAGGGAGGAGGGGGCGGTGGAATAAAATCCGCGGGAGGCGGCGCTGCTTCGGGGGAAATGGAACAGCTGCGCGTGCAACTCGAGGCCTTGAAGAAGGAATTCGCGGAACTGCGGAAGGAAACGCAGGAAATGCGCTATATCCTCAACAGCATCAACCCCTTGGAGTTCGTCACCGTGGACCAAGTAAAGGAGCTCTTGAAACAGAAATAAGTGACGTCGATGACGAAGATAACTACAAAAAGCAGTACCCAAAGCCTTGCCGACTTATTTGGAACAGCGCCTGAAATTGATGCGGAAGGATTTTACATGGAGCGGAAAAAAGAAATACGCTTAGAAAACAGAAAGCTCGGCCGGAGATGAGGGGCATATAAAG
>SBBD01000020.1 GCA_005239845.1 archaeon
GGCTACGCAAATAGCCGGGAAGCTGCTTTTTTTTGGGGTTCGCAATGGACGGGCTCACTTCGAATACGGAAGAAAACCCCGTTTCAAGGTTAGCCATCCGCAATAATTCAATGCCTTTTCGCTGAGTAATGCCCCGATCAGGAACCACGCGGCACCCAGCGGCTTCCAAGGCGTCCAAAAGCGCCAAATCCTCCCGCGCTTTTTTGGAGCGGGGGTTGCGGGCGGCTTCGTAGTGCAGCTTAAAAACGTAATCCTGGCCCGGCGTCCCGAAAACCATTCCGTCGCCGCCCCGCCCAACAAGGCGCTCTTCCTCCCACAGGATTGGGTGAGGTCGCCCTAAACGGGGCAACGGCCACCGAGAAGTAGTCTTGCAGCGGGGCATGTAATTCGTAGGCAATAAATTGTTTAAAAAGGGCAAGCAGGAAGAAAAGGAAACACGCCACCACGAAGCATGGAACCGCAAACGGTTTATTAAGAGAAGAGCTGATTTGTTTTAGAGTGAAAAGCGCATGCCCCACAAGTGCGTGAAGTGCGGAAAGGTGTACGGGAACCTGGCGCCCGAGCTCATGAAGGGCTGCACGTGCAAGTCCCGCATCTTCCTGTTCTTGAGAGAAGGACAGGTCAGCGTCAAGGAAAAAATGGAGCTCTTGGAAAGGGAAAGCAGGGCGCTGGCGCAGAACGAGCAAGTCCAGGAAATCGCGGAATTGATGCCTATTTCCATCGAGAAAATAGAGGAGGTCAAGCCGAAAACAATGGAAGCTGAGACACGCGAAAGGGAAGCAAAGGAAATGCTGGCTGGTGGCGAAGGAAGAGGGGGAGGACCCGTCGCCGTGGACGAATTGGAAGCGGGAGAAAAAGAAAGCGGAGAGGCAAGGGAGGAAGAGAAAGAGGAAGCGAAGGTAAAAGTGAAGGGAAAGGAGGAACTCGATTTCATAAAAGAAGTGGCGGGAGGCGAGCTGACGAAGGCGAAACTGATTACGGAGGAAGGCGAAGAACCCATCGAGAACGTTACGGTCCTGGAGAAGGGCAGATACCGCTTGGACATCAAGTCGCTCATGGCAGGAAACCCCCTCGTAATTAGGACGGAAAAAGGCGTTTTCTACATCCGGATTCCCTCTCCCATCGAGCAGAAGAAAAAGGTGTGAAACATGGTTTTTTCGGCAGGGGCAATACGGGTGGCGGCGGAGGGAGTGGCTTCCGTTTCTCCAAGTCCGGCACAAGGCGTGACCGTTGTAACGAACCTCTCCGAATCCACGCTCATCCTCGTTGCTGGAATCGTCATGCTGCTCGCGTTGGTGGTGCTGTTCGTGTTCCGCAGGTTCATCGTGAACTCGATTGCAGGCATATTGGCCATCCTTGCCCTGAGCTTGTTCGGCGTCCACATTTCCATCAACCTGCTCACCATTGCCGTCGTCGCTGTGCTGGGGCTCGTCGGCGTCGCGCTTCTCATCATCCTAAAGCTGGCCGGCGTAACGATTTAATGGGAAACTGTTGCGTCGAGATTGGGAACAGGAAAGTCTGAGCCGTACGTTGATGCCTGACAATTGTTTTGCGCAGGCAAGCACGTAGTTTTAATACGCTTGTTTTCTTGAAGAATAGCGTCCAAGCCAAGGGCCCGTATAAGCAAACGCTTCGGGAAGCTCAGCTTGGATAGAGCGATTGCCTCCTATTCCAACAGGAGAAAGCAATAGGTCGTGGGTTCGAAACCGAACTTCGGAAAAATATTTCCATTGCTTCGGAGAAAGTCCCACCGGGCCCGCTTAAGGGACGATAGGATGGACACCATCATGGAGCAGGAACTCAGGAAGCTCGCGGAAGCGTTGCGCGCGAAGAGCATTTCAGGGCTCAAGGAGCTCGGCGAGGACATCGCGGAAGAAGCGTTTTTGAGGAACGACCCCCGCCTCCTGGACGCGGTGATTATCTCGTACGCCATGGCCAAGCTCTTCGAGAAGCCCCAAACCATGCGGAGCCCTCACTGGAAAGCGTTTTTTTCTGAATTGCTGGAGAAAATCGAGGCCTGCAGGAAAGCGCTGAAGAAAGAGGAAACGTACGCCTTCGAACTGCTCCACTCCGCTCTTGAAGACATTGAGGCGTTCGCCAGAGAAGCGCCGAGGAGCCAGACTACACTCGTGGAAAAGGCCAGGGTGAAGGCGGCGACGCAAGTGTATGCCCACGGCGCCTCCTTGGAAGCGGCTTCCAAGTTTGCAGGCGTTGCCCCTCAAGCACTCGCTTCCTACGTGGGGCTCACCAAGATTCCCGACAAGTACGAAACGCTGAGCTTGAAGGAACGCTTGAAGATGGCGGAAGAAATCTTTTCCAAATAGGCATGGTTTAGGGGAGGACGTGACGTCTCAGGTTGGGAGCAGGGGCGGTTGGCGGTCCCGTGGTGTTTTATTAGGTTTTGTTCGCTGTATTTTGTGTCTATTGCGGAGGTCGCCTAGTGGCCATGGCGGCAGCCTGCTATCTGGGGTGGCAGAAAGCTGTTTGCGCGTTAAGCGCTCCGTGGGTTCGAATCCCACCCTCCGCGTTTTTTATGGCCGAACGCTTTCCGAAAACGGTTGATCGAACCGTCGCCCTCTGCGCTTCTAATTTTCCTGACCCGCACGATTCCGATAAGTCTATAATGGCAAATGGATTGCGGTTAATGTGGTTCACATGAACCTAAAAAAGAATTGGAAAAACCTCTTGTATTTGGTTGCACTTGCCGCCTTAGCGTATGCATTGCTCAAGATTTTCGACGCGGAAAAGGCGCTCCCCCAATTGAATTATTTGGTGGCGTTAGCTGCAATAGCTGCTTACCTTTTGAGCATCGTTTTCTGGAACGTGGCATGGGGCAACTATCTGAAAACGGGGTGGAAGGAAAGCAATCTCGTGGGCTGGAGCGCACAATTCGGGGCCATGACCCCGTTCAGCTTGGGAAACGACGTATTGAGAGGATATTTTGCGAAACAGCATGGCAAGAAGTTTTCGGAAGGGGCCGCAGCCAGCTTGGCCACCAAGTTCTACAAGATTGCCTTGGCGCTCGCGTTTTCATTGCTGGGCGCCGTCTACCTCATCGTAAGACACAGGGAAGTGGAAAGCACGCTGGAGTGGGGCGTGGCCTTGCCGTTGTTGATTCTGGCCGGCGTTTATATCTTCACGAGGGAAAAGCACGCGGAATGGATTGCGAAACTGTCTTTCAATAAGATTTCTAAGGAAAAGACGGCCGAGTTCTCTGCAGCATTGAAAAAATATATCCACAAGCCCTCCTTCGGGGTGCTGGGTTGGCTGCTGGCATCCTTGGCGCTGGAGTTTGTTTCATTTTACTTGGGGTTCCTGGCTTTTGGAGTGGCTTTGCCTCCATTTGTGGCCTATCTGGTGTTTTCGCTCGTGTTCTTCATCTCGAAAGTGCCCGTGCTCCCTCAAGGCATCGTGGTAACCGAGTTTGTGGGACTGGTATTGCTGCAGAACACGGCGGCGCTTCCCTTGGTTGCGGCCGGCATCCTGTTGTGGAACGTCTCGAGGATTTGGATGCCCATTGTAGTCAGCGGATCCGTTTTATTGGCCTCCGGAAAAAAGCTCACTGGACTTTTCCGCGGATGAAACCCCCCATGTCCGTATGAGACAGACCGCTTTGCGAATCCAAGTACGTGACCGTCACGTTGAAGTCGTAAGCACTACCCTGCGAAAGCGTACCGGTGCCAGGTTGAAGCGGACAGGCAACCGTCAGGTCGCGGTTGGCTTCCACGACCAATGGCAATCCCACGTTGCACGGAGTTCCTGCAATGGTTGCCTCTTTCATTTCGATTTTTCTTCCCACGGCATTGACGAGCTGGATGCGCGCGTTCCTCGTGGTGACGACGTGGTCCACGTACTGGAACACGCTGAAGCCGCCACCCGAATTGGAAGAGGGAGGCACGAAGGGCGTCAGGACAAAACCGAAATAGCTCAAATACCACTTTTCGTAGCCCATGCTGCTTTCTACGGCAAGTCGACACGCTTCCTCGAGCTCCATGCCATCGCAGTAAGCGGCATTTTTCTCGTCCACCGCCTTCCGAATGCTGGAAAGCATTTGCAGGCAGTTGGCTTCCGAGGTCGTTGCGGCTTTACATAGGTTCATCGGGTCTACGGGCTTTTGCGGGTGTTCTTGAGCGGTGGCGTCGTCGGCCTTCAAGAGGAAAAAGTAGAGGTCGTACGCTTCCCTGTACGTCTTACCCTGCGTGCTCAGGCTCGTACAGGTAGCTTTTTGTTCGGAAGGCAACGCGTTGCAAGCGGACGCTTCTTTCGTATTCACGGCTTGCTTCAAGGCCGTAAGGAAGGCATTGCACGAGGTCGAATCGCTGGCCGTAGAGCAAATGTTGGCAAGATCCAGCGGCGTGTTGTCAACAGTAGGAACAGGAGTGGAAATGGCCGTAGCACCGGGAGAAGTTGGGGTTGCAGAGACTTGTCCAGTAGGTTGGGGCGTAGTCGACGGGGGTGCGGTCTGGCAACCGAAGAGGACGAGGCCAATGAAAAGGACGGCAAGCACGTACCAACGCATATCCACCACCCTATTGTCGATTTTAAGCTGGAACGGCAACGGACTTCAACGAACGGAGTTTAGCCGAAGATGCATCTGGTGCAAGCTCTTCCGCTTCCGCAACGGTTTTCAGCCGCTTCTTCGTCAACTTTAGGGCAAAAAAACGCTCCGCTTCCAAGCGGTTCAAATGGTCCGTAATGCCCCGGATCACGTTCTTCAAGCGGGGCTGCACGTTGAACTCCAGAGCATTCACCTTGCGGTTCGTTACCTCGATTTCCTTGAGCAAGCGCTTCAAGGCCGTCTCGAATTCCGCGAGCTGGATGATGAGGTTGAGCGCCTTCTCAAAGTGTTCTACGGCGTCGTCGAATTTCGCGGAAGAGCCTTCGATGCTGTAGCCCCGGGAAACCAAGTCCTTCTCCACGTTGACCCCCTTGATTTCCGCAATGCGCACGCCCATGACGTTTTTGGGCTTGACCTCGATTTCCGGAATCTTCTTGGAAGCCATGGCCGCCGTCTCCACGAACAAGTCGCCGTGGAACGCCTTGGCAATGGCAAGGGCCTTGAACGCCTTCTGCATTTCCGTGTCCACTTCTTCCCTCAAGTTCTTCGCCTTCTTGATGATGCGGAAGAACTCGAGCACGAGGGCGTCGCGCTTCTGTTTCAAAATCTTGTGGCCTTTCGTGGCCAGCACGAGCCGTTGCTTCGTGTTCAGAAGTTCCATGCGCGTGGGCTTTACGCCTTCCACCATAATGAATCACGTGCTAGTCGTCTGGAGGAAACAGGCATTCGACATTTTATAACCCTTTTGCCCTCTCCCCGACGCGATAAACCCGCTCAAAATTGTCTGACAAAACCTGATCGACACGTTCCAAAGGAATGTTTTTCTTGGAAGCGATGCGTTCGTACACTTCCTTGACGTTGGAAGGCTCGTTCCTCCCTTCCGGCCACAAGAAGGGCGAATCGGTTTCCGCAAAAAGACGCTCCAAGGGCGCATCTCGCATTATTTTGTCTCTTGCTTTGTTCTTGAGGGTGGGAAGGGATAGATAGTACCCTCGCTTCAGCGCCTCGCCCATCCACCTTTCCTCGTAGAAACAATGCATAATCACGGTGAGCTTGGGGAAATTCTTGAGGATGGCAAAGGTGTCCTCGTGGGCTTTCCTGCAATGGACTTGCACGGGAAGGGAAAGGGTTTCGGCTAATTCAAGCTGGGCACGGAAAACTTCCTGCAAGCGCGGCCAGTCCTTGGGCGCGTAATGATGGTATTCAAGGCCCGTCTCCCCCAAAGCCACCATGTTGGAAGCGTGTTTTTTCAGGAAGGCAAGTTCGTGCTCGAGGTTGGCGGTCGTGGCATAATCTTGGCATAACGCGAGCACGGGGAAAACAAAACCGGAATGGAGCGTGGCGAGCTGGAGAACTTTTTCGGAGTCTTTTGAGTTTACTCCAATGCATAAAATGGCCGAAAGACCGGTTTTTGCCCTTTCCATTACCTTTTCGCGGTCGTTGTCGAAGAGCTCGAGGGTAATATGGCAGTGGTTGTCGAACATGCAAGGAAAGGTGCGGCAGAGAAATAAAACGGTTGTGGAATCATAAGAAATAACCGCATTCCCGTATTCTCAATGCCCCGACGCACGGCAGGCAACGAATACCTATTTAAATGTTTTTTGTCTGTAAC
>SBBD01000158.1 GCA_005239845.1 archaeon
GTTCACGGTCTATAGTCGGCTACAAGATATGAATAACATAATTTTGGGAAATGGGGTTCGCCAGCCGGAGTTCTCGGCACATGCGTTCCACGAGCTCTTTGGCCTTTTCCCTGCTGCTAGCTTTCAAGCGCACCTTCAGCAATTTGGCGGTACGCACGTCTTGCACGCTTTCAAAGCCGTGCCGTTTCATCAAGTCGTTTGCTATCACGGAGCCTTCCGGGTCGCTCAACACCGGCTTGTACTCGATGGTGACTTCGGCCACGAACTCCTTTTCCGCCATAGGCCATCCCCCCTGAAGCAGTAGCAACAGCAAAAGCACTAGCACCTCCTTTTTTAAAAACGCTTTCGTCAAAAGCAAAAAAATTTAAACCAAGACGACGAAAAAGAAAGGGCCTGTACGGTGCAATAGGCAAGCCCGCAATTCAGTAGTCTACTTCAATAAAAGCGTCAAGTCGATAGGCTTTGCCCTCAACGTCAACGCGCTCGTGGAGACAAAATCGGCGCCTGCCTTCAAGTACGCCCCCGCGTTCCCTTCCGTTATTCCCCCGCTTGCCTCAACTAAAATGCGAGGATGCGATTTCCTTACCATGGCCACAATCCGCTTCACTTCCCTTGGAGCGCAATTGTCCACCAATAAAGCGTCAGGTCCTTCAGAGGCAGCAGCAACGGCCTCCTCGAAAGAACGGACCTCCACTTCAACAAAAAACAACCGGTTTGACGGGCGTATAGCCGTATGTTTTTTCGCTTTCCTTACGGCGAGCTTCAACGCCTGCAAATACGGGATTTTTTCCTGCTTTGAAAGGGCGAAAACGTGGTTTTCTTTCACCAGATAGCCGTCTGCAAGAGACCAGCGGTGCGTCAGCCCTCCCCCCACAAAAACAGCCCTTTTTTCTGAAGGGGAAAGCAAAGGATGTGTTTTTCTTAGGCAGGCCACTCTTTTCCCAAACCGTTTCACCCATTTTCTTGTAGTCGTGGCGATACCGCTTAAAACCATCAAATAGTTGAGCGCCGTGCGCTCCGCAGCCAATATTTTCCTTACTTCGCCTTCAATCTCCACCAATACTTGCCCTTTCCCGAACGCTTGGCCTTCTTTTACCTTCCAGTGCGCCTTGAGGCCCTTAAATGCCGCTTTTGCCTCCAAGACTCCGCATAAAACCCCGTTTTCTTTTGCCACAATCACAGCGCGAGCGGTTCCCTTCAAGACAAGAGCCTGGGTAGTGACGTCCGCTGAAGCGTCTTCCAGCAAGGCAGCCTGCACCTTTTTCTTCATGGCGAAGACTGAAGGAAGCGTGGAAGGGTTTTTTTGAAACAGGTGCAGCGAGGACATGATCCGAAGCCTTTGGGGCGGAGAGGCATTTAAATTCTTTTACGGCTTTAAAGCCACAACGCAACCAAAGGAACGGACAACGACTGCAAGAGAATGATTCCCATGGACGAAAAATTCCAAGAACATCGGAAGACGCAGTAAAGGGAATGATGGCCAATGGACGAACCAGCCGAAGACGTGCAACAAGTGCAGCGCCGCAAGCTGGAAGAAGCCCAAAAACGGGCGGAACAGGAAGCGGCCGTAAAAGGCATGCTGCGACAGGTCATGGAAACCCCGGCGTACGAGCGCCTGCAGAACATCCGGCTTTCCAACCCCGAGCTTTACGGGCAGCTGGTCAAACTGCTTGCCTATCTCGTACAGCAAGGGCAGTTGAAGGGCAAGGTATCGGAAGAGCAATTGAAAGCACTCGTCGCCAAAATCCTGAGCCAGCGCAAGGAAACCACGATACGCTTCGCCAGGAAATAGGAGAACAGAACGTAATGCGGCTACCGCGTTTTTAAAGTCTTATACACAATACGATAGGCTTATTAATAAGGCAAACGTATTATAAAACATATGTTCAAGGTTTGGGGCAACTACGCAGGTTGGAAAGTGCTCGCGATTTTCCTCAAGAGCCCGACTACGCCGTTCTACGTGAGGCAAGCGGCCAAGGAAGCCGGCGTCGGCACGCTGGCGGCTTCAACGTACATGGAAGCCTATGCCAAAACAGGTCTTCTGAGCAAAAGGAAGCGCGGAAACCTGCTGGAATTCAAGTTGAACGACGATGACGAGTACGCGAAAGCGCTGAAAAGGGCTTACGCGCTCTATCTTGCAAAGGAAAGCCGAATCGTGGAAAAAATCCGGGAGGAGGCGCCTTTCACGACCACGATTTGCCTCTACGGCTCGTATGCCAACGGAAGCTACGATGAAAAAAGCGATTTCGACCTCTTGGTGGTTTCCCCAAAAGAAAAAGGCTTTCAGGGAAAACTCGCCAACGGCAGGGAAGCCTCCATCCTGTGCGTTTCCCTTGAAGGATGGAGAAAACTGAACCCCGACTTCAAGGCAAGCGTCGTGAAATCCCACGTTCTACTTTACGGAAACCCGCTGGTGGAAGTATGAGCAGCTGCTGAGAAAAGGTGTTTGAAATGGGCTTGAACGGTTGTTTTGAAAAGGCCTTCTGAGAAAAATTGCGCCTGAAGCTGAAAAAGTGCGGGCTTCCCTCAAGCTCGCGGCGCACTTTCTGGAACGGGCCAAGGGAAACGTGAAGCTCGAATACTGGGACGTGGCGTTCCTGTTGGCCTACAACTCGATGCTGCAGGCCAGCCGCGCCGTACTGTTCAAGGACGGCGTCAAGGAACGGAGCCATGAATGCGTTGCCCTTTACTTGCGCGAACGGCATGGGAATGCGGCGTATGGCAAATACATTGATGTCCTGGACAATTACCGTTCGGCAAGGCACTTCCTCCAGTATGAGGGCGGGCTTTGCACGCAGGAAAGCGCCCTACAAGCCGTGCGGGACGCGGAAAAATATTTGGAACTCGTCAAGAAGGAGCTCGGAAAACTTTGAACGCTTAGGCCAACCTGAGCTTAAACCCTATTTTGCCAGCGATTAATGAAGACCAACGGATGAGCGTCAGCTAGGGAACGGGACCGGAGAAAAAGCGCGAATGGAGTAAGAAATCAAGTAAGGAGAAGAAAAACAAAGAGAAAAAGAAGGGAAAAAAGTGGAAGTTACTCCACTTTTCCGCGGATGTACCCGCCTGTGTCCACGTGCTGTAGACCACTTTGCGAGTCCGTATAGTTCACGGTCACGTTGTAGTCATACGCGGCGCCTGACGCCAAACCACCGGGGCCGGGTTGAGTACTGCAGCTAATGGTCAGCAGCCCGTTCGGAGACACGGAAACCGGCAATCCAGTGTTGCAGTTAGTTCCTGCAACGGTTGCGGCATTCACGGTGATTTGTCTTCCGACCGCGTTTCCTACTACCACCGTGGAGGCATTCGATGAAAGCGTGTGGTCGCTGTAGGTGAACACGCCGAATCCTCCTCCAGTCTTTCCGCCTCCGGCAATCTTCGAGGGATTGAATATTCCAGTGTACCACAGTACGGCGGCAATGATGACGATGGCCAGAATGGCCCAGCCGTACGTGACGAGATACTCCAACGCGGATTGTCCTCTTTTCATCATATCACCTGATCGGTAGGGTGAGCGTGATAAGCGCCCACAAAGCATAATTTTGCCCCCTATAAAAACGTTTCTCTTGCACCGAACCGGCAAAAATACACTCTGTTTTCCCATTATGAGAAAAAACAAGGACCGTAATAGTTCCGGGTTGCAGCTATTCGGACTTGACCAGGATTTCGAACAGGGCCGGCAAGTGGAACGCGATGCCTAAAAGAAGGAGGGGAACGGCGTAGTCCACGAACCACAACGAGAACACGGCCCCCACCGCCAAGCCGGCAAGAAAGTCTCCAATAGAAACGAAGATGTGGCTCCACACGCTGATGCGCTTCAATCGTTCCTTCAATTTTTTCTTTTGCATATAACCAAAGCCATAAAAACGGGCCGTTATTAAGCTTTGCGTTTCGAGGGGAAAAATGGCTTATACTTATGCGGAGGCAGGCGTTTCCGTCGATCACGTTAAAGAAATACAAAAGACGACCGCTCTGCGAATTGCCGGCACGCTGAACAAGAAGGTGTTGCTGCCGGCAGGGCACTATTCGGGGCTCGTGCGCATCGGCAAAGAAAAAGTAGCTATTCATACGGATGGCGTGGGCACGAAAGTCCGGGTGGCCCAGCAGCTTCAAAACTACGATACGGTGGGCATCGATTGCGTGGCCATGAACGTGAACGACTTGGTTTGCATTGGAGCAAGGCCTATCGCGTTGGTGGACTATTTGGCGTTGCAGAAAGCGGATGCGAAGCTCGTGGATGAAATCATGAAGGGTCTAGTTAAAGGGGCAACGATGGCAAACGTGAGCATTGTGGGAGGCGAAACCGCCATTGTTCCGGACTTGGTTAAAGGCATACACGGAAAAGGATTCGACTTGTCCGCCGCCTGCATTGGCGTGGTGGAGGGCAAACCGATTACCGGAAGGGATGTGCAAGTCGGCGATGTTATCGTGGGGCTTTCGAGTTCTGGCCTGCACTCCAATGGGTATACGCTGGCAAGAAAAGTGCTGAAGGAAAAAAAGTGGCTGAAGGAGATGCTGAAGCCCACCCTCATCTATTCGACGGCCGTGCTGGAAATGCTGGAGAAGGCGCACATTCATGGAATGGCCCACATTACGGGGGGAGCGTTTTCCAAGCTCGTGAGAGTGCTGCCAAAAAGCACGGGAGTCGTGCTGGATGGAATGCCGTCGCCTTCCCCCATTTTCAAGGCGTTACAGGAAAAGACCCGCCTTTCCTCTAGGGAAATGTACCGCACCTTCAACATGGGCATCGGCTTTTGCGTGTTCTGCCCAGAAAGCGAGGCAAGCAACGTAATAGCCATAAGCCGGAAGCACGGGATTCCTGCAAAAGTAGTGGGAAGAGTAATTAACGGGAAAGGCGTCGTATTGGAAGATAGAGGACGGCGAGTTTCCCTGGCGTGATTTTTTTATGGAGTTGTTGAATTTTGAAGTCGTGCGCGTGCTCGTGGCGCTCGTGGGGACAGGGCTTGCCGCCTACCAGGACTACAAGACCAGTTTCATTGACGACAAAATCCTTTTTTCAATGCTGGGTATCGGGGCCGTGCTTACGCTGCTTTCGTTGGACCAAACCCTCATCCTGTACACCTTTGCGGTGGCGGCGTTCGTCTTCCTCTTCGGCTACTTGCTGTACAGGCAAGGACAACTGGGCATGGGAGACGTGCTATTGTTCGTGGCCCTGCAGCTGCTCCTCCCCTTCCATCCCGCCCTCTTCTCGGACTACGTCACGTCCGCCTTTCCCTTGCAAGCGCTCGGGGCGCTTGCGGCCTTGAATCCCTCGTTCGTGGTGACGCTGAACGCGCTCAAGCACGCCCTCTTCTTCCTCACCATTTTCGTCGTCAGTTCGTACGCGGCCACCATCGCCAGCAGCGCGTATTACGCGAAACTCCTCTTCGAAAGCGGGAAGCCCTTGAAGCCCGGCTGGGTAGGACTTGCCGTCGCGTTGTTGCTCCTAGTGCTCGGCTATTTCCTTTCTGGAATCATTTTCTCTTCGTGGGCGGGCCTGTTGTTCTTGCTGCTCCTGCTTTCCACGGCCTTCTTCCTGACGTTCCGCGACCAATTGCTGCAAGAAATCGTGATGAAACGCATTACGCTCAAGGAATTGGAGGACGAGGACATCCTTGCCCTGGAAATGATGCCCAAAGACTTGGTGAAGAAATACAAGATAGGAAAGGTATTGACGAAAAGCGAGGTAAAGAAGCTCAAGGGGCTTGCCCGAAAGGAAGGAATGAAGACGTTTCCCGTCTACAAGGTCTTGCCGCGGTTCGGGCCCTACATTTTCGTGGGCCTGCTGTTCGCCTTGTTCTTCGGGGACTTGTTCTCCTTGCTTTTCCTGCTGGCCGGAAAGTAGGAAACGAACAAGAACGCAAGACGGGAATTCGCTTTAGTTAATCAACGAGTTCCGCGTTTTGTCCCAACGCCTGTCCCGGAAGCCCTTTCTCCAGGATGACACGGACGGCTCCCTTGTTGCCGTGAGCGGCCGCGACCTTGCCTTTAATGAGTTTGCCTGCAGGGCTTTTCCACGAAACGATTTTCCCCTTCAGCTTTTCCGCGTCCGCGCGCTTGCTTACGCCCTCCACCACCAGAACGTAGTGGTGCGTGCGCTGGGCGTGCCTTCCTCGCCGGTAATTGCGGATGACGGCCTTCATTTCGATTCACACAAAGCATTAATTAAGTCTTAAAACTCCAAAAAAACAAGAGGAATGGTTTAGGGAAGAATAGGAATATAAAGCATCTGTTTCAGCGGGGGAGTTGCAGGGATGATGAAGGAATTATTGGTGGAGGATGCCGTTCTGAGAAAGATGCTCCCCCAGATGGAGGAAGCCGCCGCCTACTTGAAGAAGGCAGCAGAACAGAACCAGCACATCCTGTTGAAGTTTGATGCGGACGGTGACGGCATCAGTGCCGGCCTCAATTTGTTGAAAGCGTTGCGCCGCGTCAGCAATTTCAAGCGCATCAGCAACTACCCCAGCCCTTCCGCCGTGTACAAGCTCGAGGAGGCCTTGAAGGACTTGAATCGTGCGGACAGCAAGGAAACCGTCTTCGTGCTCTTGGACCACGGCGCGAACGAGGAAAGCGTGGACAGCCTGCAGCTCCTCAAGAGCTATGGGGCGCGCATCGTGATCATCGACCACCATCCCTTTGCCGCAAAAGCGAAAGAACTGGCCGACGTGTTCGTTTCCCCTATTCTTTACACGGGCCACGGCGCTTCTTATGCGACGGGACTTTTGGCCTATGAAATTGCAAGGCGCATTGCTTCCGAGGAAGCGGACGAGAAGCTGGCGTGGTATGCTTTGCAGGCGGACAAGAGCCGCTTTGCCTCGAAAAAGCAATTCGAGGAGCCCGTTGCGATGGACTATCTGGTGCACTTCAAGAATGATTCCCCCCTCGAGTTCTACGAGAAGACGCTCGCAGATCCTACGACTGTAAAAGAAAGTTTTCTGCAAGCACAAAAAAAAGTGGGGAAGGCGCTAGCCATTGCGGAAAGGCTGGCGGAATACAAGGCGTGTGGGAAAGTAACCGTTGCGCTAGTCCGCTTGGACAAGTGCGTTCCTCCGAAAGAATATCCTTCCAAGAGCAAATTGATCAGCGAGTTCCAGGAGGAAGTGCAGAAGAAAAAGCCCTTGCTGGTGAGCGTGGGAATCGCGGAAGACTCCGTGAGTTTCCGCGCGAGCAGGAAGGCCTACGAGAAAGGGTTCCGGGCGAGCGAACTAATCAAGGAGCTGAAAAAGGCCTTCGGGGCAGAGGTTTTTTCGGGGGGAGGCCACGATGTGGCCGCCAGCCTGCGCGCGCAGCCTGCCGCCGTCAACGCCATCGTGCAGGAATCGCTTCAGCTGATAGAGAAACAAACCAAAAAATGAAGAAAAGCAAACCAACAAGTAAAACGATAAAATAAAAAAACTATTCCGGCAGGGGCGGCAAGTCGCCATCGTCCGGAAGTGTCGGGACGGGCGTGTTTTCTTCGGGCAAGGGAGGCACGTCGTCCGTATTTTCGTCAGGAAGAGGAGGAGGTTGTTCGTTCATATCCAAGGTAGGCACTGCGGTAATTTCTGGAGCCGGAGTGGCCGTGGGTCTCGGAAAATCCTGACGTTCCAAGCACCCCATCAAAAACAAAAAGGAAAACAAAAGGAGAACGGAAAGCCAGGCCGAGGGTTTCATCTCATTCTCCTCGTTCAGCCCACGTAGCTGTTCAGCCACGCCTGGAACACGGAATAGGGCTGCGCGCCCACTTGTTTAGAGACGACTTTCCCATCCGAGTCCACGAGCAGGAAAGAGGGGGTGCCTGAAACACCGAGTTTTGTCCCTTCAGCCATGTGCGTCCGCACCAGGACGGACTTCTTGCCGTTGTCCAGGCAATAGTTGAACGTGTCTGCGTTCAACCCCACCTCAATGGCGTGCTTTTTCAGGCTGTCCGCATCCAAGAGCCCCGTGCTGAACAGGCGGTCGTGGTATTCCCAGAACTTGCCGTAGTCTCTCGCGCATTCTGCGGCTTCCGCGGCCTTGAAGGCTTGCGGGTGGATTGCTGTCAAGGGAAAGTTCTTGAA
>SBBD01000170.1 GCA_005239845.1 archaeon
GGCCCTAATTATTTGAAGCGTTCTGACCGCTCGCGTCAAACCCGTTCGCCGCATGATTTCTGCTTGCATTTGCCTGAAGGTGACCCCTTGCTTCGCCACGATTTCTTCAATTATGTCCTGGGGATCCATTACCTGTCCTTCCGGTTCCGGTGGGAACGCTGATTTTTCTTGTTTAATCTGCCGAAGCCTCCAGACCGTTAGATCCACAATATCCGCCACTTGAGGATCTGTTGCCCACGGCATCACGTTCCGCACGGCATTTACCTTGTGAACGTCCGTTTGTCTCGAAAATGCCTGAGCCACGGCTTCCCCGTGTTTTTCCTTAAGGTACTGGGTTATTTCTTCTCTAGATTTTCCTCGAGGGCGCCCTAATCGTAGCGGCTTACCGACGGTTCCTCCCTCTTTCTTTATTCTAGAACGAAGCAAACGGATCGCTACCAGGCTGAGTTCGAGTCCTAATTCTTGCCGGATTAGCTGCTGGAGCTCTACTCCTCTTTTTCCTTCTTGCGAAACGATTTTTCTGAGGCGCGCATTCACCTCAGGCCTCCGGAGCCGATTGGGTTTTCCTGCCGGCTTTTCCATGATTTCCACCAACAATGGTTTTTACGACTACACCGCTTTCGATTTATATATCCCTTTCCTCCTTATACCGCCCATGCTCCTCGCCGTCCTTTTCCTGGCCCTCACCCTCCTCATCGGCATTTATATTTCCCGCCACTTTTTCGACAGCAATTTGCTGCTCTACGCCATCCCTTCCGGCCTCGTTGTCTCCACGTGGACAGTTTTCATCGTCTCCCTTCTCCTTAGCTTCCTGCAGCCCTTTGCAGGCTTTTCCATGCTTTCCATAGGGATTTCCTGCATCGTGCTTTTCCTCCTCATCCTCTTCGACCAGGTCCGCCATCCCTTCGACTTCAATCCTTCCAGTTACCTCGACGTCTCCCTTTACCCTCTATTCACGGTTGCCCTCCTCGCTTTTTCCCTCTTGAATGCCAACCTGCTCACCCTAGATGCCAAGGGGCAACTGGTAGGGAACGGCCTCGATTTGGGCTTCTACCTGTCCATCACCTCCTCCATTTCTGAAGGCAATTTTCCCCCGCATTACCCCATCCTCTCCAGCGAGCCGCTTTCCTACTACTACTTCCTCTTCTTCTACTCCTCCATCCTTGTAAAAGGCGGCCTCGGCCTCTTGCTGGCGTTCAACCTATATTTTACGCTACTATTCGTATCGTTCATAAGCCTTCTCTTTTTACTTGCAAAGAAACTGCTTTCCTCGCAAGCCTTCGCCTACCTTGCCGTCCTCCTATTTCTATTCTCTGGAGGATTTGCCTTCCTCGCTCATCTTCAAGACTTCGATTTTTCAGATTCGAAAGCCCTCGAACAGCTTTTTACAAATCCAAAATTTTTCCTGCAGTACCGTTCCTACGGCTATCCCGTCACGAACCTTTTCACGCTCGGCCTCGTCACCAAACCCGATTTGGTGGGAATGCTGTTCTTCCTCGTGGCCGCGGCCTACTTCCTCTACTCCAAACAACCCCGGAGCCGCCATCGGCTTCTCGCCGGCATCCTGTTCGGGCTTACGGGAATGTTTAATCTCCCGCTCGCCCTCGTAACGTTTTCCTTCCTCGCTACATATGCCCTCCTGTTCGACCGCAAGAAGGAATGGCTGTACTTCTTTTCTCCCGCCGCATTCCTTTTGCTTGCGCAGTTCCTCCTCTTTTTCTCCAAAAAAGTATCCACGGCCACTTCCGCTCTTTCCTTGAAGCCTCTTTGGTTCCTGCAAGGCACCCCCTTTTCCGACCCGCTCACGTTCTGGCTCCTAAACTTCGGCATGTTCTTCGTGCTGGGAATCACCGGCTTCTTTTTTGCCCCCAAGCCCTTGCGCCAATTCGTCGCAGCGCTCCTGCCGGCATTCCTCTTCCTTAATTTCTTCCAAATTTTTCCTTGGGGCGTGGACAACTTCAAGCTCGTGCAACCCCTCTTCCTCATACTCATCCTGCTTTCCGCTCTTGCTTTCAAAAAATTTTGGAGTTGGAAGAGACTCGGACGATATGGGCAGCTTGTGGTACCCCTTCTTCTCCTTCCAACAATCCTGACCGGCTACTTTTCCGTTGTTTCCCTCTTGCACTGGACGGCCATTGACCAATATAAGGACCCGTTGTGCCCCTTGCCGTACATGGAAATGGCTTCTTTTGTAAAGGAAACCACGCCTTCTTCCTCCATTTTCATTGCAGACGAGCAAGCCGAAATCACGTGCCTCGTCGCGCTTGCGGGAAGAAAGACGTTCATGTCCAACAATTATTGGCTTGAAGGACACGGATTCGACTTTTCTTCCTACGCCCAGCTCAACCAACGGATGCTGGAAGGCGACTGTTCTCTGGCCCGAAAGTACGGGGTTACCCATGCGTACGAGGACGCGAATTTTGGGTGGAGGATTCCGCAAGCGTTGAAAGACAAAAGCAAGCTCTTGTTTCAAAAGGGAGGCCTCGCCCTCTACGAAATAACGGGATGCTAGTTCAAGAGCGGCCACAACCCTCCGGGAAAAGAGGACGACGCCGGTTGCCGTTTTGCCTTTTTCTTATAGCCCAAAGAAGGTGAAGTTGCCGACGAGCCACGTGACGGCATTCATGATGACGGACAAGTAGAACGCGTCCTTCCAACTCATTTTTTTGGCTATCCACAGCAGGACGGCGTACTCCACGAGGATGGCTCCGAACACGTTCGCCAGCACCAACGCCATTCCCTGCAAGGGAAGGAAAGGAAAAATGTACCAAATCAACAGCCCGGACAGGACGTTTCCGGCGAGGACGACGCCGTAAACGCCTGCAACCAGCTTTTTCCACAAGGAATACGCTTTCGTGACCAGTACTTCAATGAAAATGGTGAAGACGAGTGTCACGAAAAACACGAACACTTCCAAGATCCGCAAATACGCTTCCTCATACGCCATCTTCATCCCCCTTGGTTACTATGCTTCTACCTTACCTCTGATACAATATAAGGGTTACATCTATAATGCAACGAATCCTATTTTGCGTCATGTTCGTGCCTATCGGCTTTCGCTGGACTGCATTTCCTTACATTCTATAATACAACGAATCAAACTTCGTGAGTTCCTGCCGGTGCTCTTGCAGCGTCTGCACGACCAGCAAATAGACGGCGAGCAACAGCCCCACCGCCAGAAGGGTAATCGCGTCAAACACGTGGGTCTTAATGATGCCGGTAGCCCTCAATAGTATTTCCGCGAACAGCCACAGCGTGACGTACGTGTTGGAAATCAGCATCAGGTAGAACAGACGCTGCATGACCTTGAACTTGAACTCGCCCATAGTTTTGGTGAGCTTGAACCACACGTAGATGGCGAAGACGAACAGCACGCCGTACACCCAGACCAGCGCTTCTTCCACAGAAACCATTTCGGCTTTCAACACCCATATCCTTATCCTTCCACAGTTCAAAAGCCTTGCGTTTTCGCGCTTTTCCACTGAATTGTTTTCTCCTAAGTCGACTAAACGCCTGCTAGATTTTTTGCTTTTTCCAGAAACCGTTGCGCTTCTTCAATGGCATACGCGGCTTCCTTTGCAGAAAGAAGGTCAGCTTCCTCGTATACGGCCATGTGCCTTTTGTGCCTCAGCTTGTCGAAATAGCGCAGCGTTTCTTCCGAGAATTCTTTCGTGAACGCGGTTTTCACGAACTGGATGACGGCGTAGTGGCCGCCGCTTGAAGAAGCCCGGTAGCCTTTGAAGTACATGAGCGCTCGCGCGGCCTGCAGCATGGCATTATACGCGATGGAGAGTGCCCAGTCGTAGTTGTGTTCCTGCAACATCTTTTGCGCGGTTCGAGTATCCCCGAGCCGACAAAGACAGGCTTCTCTCCACTCGTGCTTTTCCGCCTTCGATTTTGTGAATCAGGCCTTCAGCCTGCAAGTTTTCTAAACTCATTTTCATCTCCAACGATGGCTACCAGTGGCTTTTTACAAATATCGGCAAGCAGGTGGCTTTCCTTCTTCTTTTTTTCTTCCGCGTCTTTCTCGCTCCATAAAATGTAGTGGATTTCCCGTCCAAGCTCTTTTTCTGCCTCTACCACTTTTTTAAGCAGTTCGTCTTCTTTCACGCTTCCTAGGACGAAAAGGTCCACGTCGCTCTTTTCGCTTTCCGTTCCTGCAGCAGAAGAACCGAACACCATGGCGTAGGATACCCCCTTGAGGCTGGAAAGCGCTTTTTTCAACGTTTCGGCCACGTTGGCCCTTGAAAAAAGCTTTTTGAGTTCGTGGTACAGGGGACTCTCGCGGTTTATGGAGTAGAGTTTCAGGTTGCCCTGCTTTCTTTCCTTTGCTACGCCCGCTTCTCGTGCCTTCCGGAGTTCTTTGGAGACTTGGATGGGGTGTGCGTGGATGCGGCGGGCCGCTTCCCTTACATGAAACTCGCTGCGAGGGTTTCCTAAGAGTAGCCCCAGCAACTTTGCTTTCACTGTAGAAGAAAATAAGTAGGCCAACATGTATAAAATAAGTATACAATGGTATATAAAAAGTTTACGTTATTTTTGTCATTTAACAGAAGCGCCGGGGATGGGATTTGAACCCATACTCGCCGTGAAGCGAACCAGATTTCCCTTGCAGATAACTCGAGTCTGGCGCGTTACCGGATTCCGCCACCCCGGCAGGAAAGCAACGTATGTACGAAAAGCTCGGCAAAATGGCTTCGTGCCGCATTTACTGCAGCGGGAAACTATTTAAGTCTTCATAAACCGCGCCGTGAGGCGTGAGCGTGCTCTTCTTTAGCACCACGCGTTCCACCAAAAACTCGCCGAAAACCTCGTCTCGTAACGAATGACTCAGCCGTTTCAATTCCTCCATCCTTTCCCTTCCTTTTATTCTCGCCAGCGTAATATGGCCCACAAAATGTTTTTCGGCCTGTTCTCCGAGCCATTGACCTATGTGCGCATGCAATTGTTGCAGTTGGTTTCCTTCATCCTCCACTCCCACCCAGAACACCTTCACGTAATCCTCATTCGGAAAGAACCCGGCGCCTTTCACGCGCAAAGTAAATCGCGGAAAATCCAGCTTGGAGAGTTTTTCCTGGATATCGATTATTTGCTGTCCGTTCTTTTCCCCCAAGAAAAGAAGGGTGACGTGTAGTTGTTCCGGCTTAATGAAACTGGAGCGTATTCCTGTTTGCCTGGCTTTTTGTATGACTTCCAGTAGCTTTCGTCTTGTTTCTTCGCTTATTTCAACGGCAAGAAAACAGCGCATGCAAGCCTTTGCAAAGACAATCGTTTAAAAGCATTCGAGGGATAAAGGACAAAAGTGCATGCCATGGTTTCATTGCCTAGACGCACCTCGTTGTCCTCCGTGGCGTTTCTTGTAGGGGTATTGCTGTCCCTCTCGCTGTTTGCGTTGATGGGCTACGGGGCTTCCCACGAC
>SBBD01000094.1 GCA_005239845.1 archaeon
CCTATCAATCGCCGTCACAAAAGAAATGTTGGGCTTCTGCAGCACGGCATACGCTCCCAGCCACAAGATTTTTCCGGGTGCAGAGGTGACTCCCACGACCATTCCTTATTTCGACCTCTTGCCTGTTCGATTCCATCCCGCCTCCATTCCCTCCACACAACCTCCTCTTTCCACATTGGCTTTTTTCTCTTTCAGAATAAGTGTTTCTTCAATTCTCGAGGCCCTTCTCCCAGCCTGCAAACCTGCACGCCTTCCACTCCCTCTATTTCGGCAAGCATTTTCCTTACGGCTTCCGCATGCCTCTCTTCCGTGAACACGTGCGCATTCGGCCCCGCGTCGAATGAATACCCTGCCGCGATTTCCCCTGCCGCGTCATTCAGCGCTTCCACGCTTTCCATGACCGTCCTCGACGTGTCGTTTAAATAAATTATTGGAGGCCGCGAGTCCAGCATGCAGGCATGCATGTTGTTGCTGTCCCTCATTACGGCCGCAAACAGCTTCGCTCCATCCTTCTCCCGGATGGTTTCCTTGACTTCCTGCAACGTTTTAGGCACTTCGTCCAGCCTCTTGAGAAAAAGCCTGCTGGTCCTCACGGTTCTCTGCATTCCCTGCCTTGAGGACACTTTCTTCCGCTCCTTCTTCACGGTGGCTATCACATTCCGGAACTCTTTCCAGTGCGAGGCAGGAGCCAGCTGCAAGGCAAACGAGTCGCTGCCATCGTGCTTTTCCCCGCGCTGCCATTCCACGAACCCTCCGTACAACGAACGGCAGGCTGAACCCGACCCCCTTCTTGCCATCATGGATAATTGTGCGGTGTCCAGCTTCAGCCCCAACGCCTTGGCTGCCGCCAAGGTCAAGGCCGCATACCCTGATGCAGAGGAAGCGAAGCCTGCCGCAGCCGGGAACGCGTTTTCAGACACGACTTTAGCCTTCCAACTTACTTTGGCAGGATGTCGCAACAAATCCAAGTGCTCCGAAATCCTCTGCAGTTCTTTTCCTTCCGCTTTCTTTCCGTCCAGCCACGCCTCATCCTCTTTCAGCTTCTCGGAGAACGCGACCGTGGTAACCGTCTTCAATTGCTCGTCCATGGTGGCGGAAATGCTTCCATTCGTCGGCAAGTTCAACCGCTCGTCCCGCTTGCCCCAGTACTTGACGAGCGCGATGTTCGCCGTGGCGAGAAACGTGGATTTCAATTCAACCCCCCTGATGCCGGCTCGAGGCAACCCCCTCCACTCTCTTTCTCCAGCACGTCTTTTATAGGGTTTTGCTTCCAGAGCTAGGCTCGGCTAGAGCGGTAAATTCTTTTCCATAAGCCGAATTCCCGGCCCTCCCGTCCTGCGCTTTGTTTTTCGTTGCTCTTCCTACTTCGTGCTCGCCACTTCCAATATTTTTCCTGCGGAATCAACGATGATTCGGCGGTAGCAGTAGTATCCCGTGTACGCCCGGCAATCCGCGAGCACTTCCTTTATTCCGTCTCCCTTGTACGTGCCATCGTCCACGCGCAGCACTACCGATTTTTGGTCGTTCTTCTTCAAGTACGCTTCCGCCACTTGCTGCGCTTTCGCGTCCGAGATGGAAGCTTTCAACACACACGAGCCGGAAGCATAGTCCAGCACTTCGCTTGAAGAACACCCGCAGTCGAAGGCGCACGTTTTTCTTAGCCGCTCCGTGTTGGAGCAGACTCCGTCTCCACAAATCTCTTCGGGCTTGCACAGCCCGCTTCCAGAACAAAACTCGTCTTCCGTACACCCGCAGTCCGCCTCGCACGCTCCGCACGTTTCGCTCGCACTACAGACCCCATCCCCGCAAGAAACGGCGACCGGTTCCGAATAGACCGACAGCGCCCCGTCGATTACGGAAAACGTGGTGAATTCATAGGCTCCTGCAGGAACATTTGTTGCCGTGGCAAGCGCCGTTGGTTGAGGCGTGGCTACTGTCGACGGGCTTGTTCTGTCTGGCGTTGTCGGCTTCGGCGCGCCGGAGTAAAGGTACACGAACGCTACGATGGCGACCAACACTACTACCAGCCACGTTTCCGTCCCAAACCCCTTGAATTTCATTTTTTCCCTCGTCTTCCTTTTTTAGTCGTAAACGGTCGGCACAGGCGCTGCGCTTCCGGGCCGGCCTTGCTGCGTTGGCGGCTTTTCCTCTTCAGTTGCTTCCGCCCACTGGCCGCTGTTGATCACGAGCGTCGGGTCCCCGTAGAGCTGCGCTCCGTACGCGTTGGGCAAGGAAAGTGTCTTCCAATCCTGCTCCCGCAACATCTTCCGTTTGAAGTCAATAAACAGGTCGCCAATTCTTCCTTCTTCTGCAAGCATTTTTCCCGCAAGTCCAGTATCCGTCTCTAAGCCATAATGCGTGCGCGTGCTGGCGACCAGGGCAGCCGCGCCGGAACGCAGCATGGCAAGCGAAACCATTTTGTCCTCCGTTGCAGGAGTGAATTGCCATCCTCTCCAGTCCCCGCCTTCTCCAACTGTGTCCAGTGAGCCGCTGTAACATCCATCCATATACACGACGGGGTGGTTTTCCAAGTCCAGCTTTCGTGCGTCTGCCGCCGTTAGGACCGTCCAAA
Source organism: archaeon (assembly GCA_005239845.1). Lineage (GTDB taxonomy): Archaea > Micrarchaeota > Micrarchaeia > Norongarragalinales > SBBD01 > SBBD01. The sequence continues at coordinate 2,573 of SBBD01000094.1, forward strand.
ATTGAATTTGTTCGTCATACGCATGGTAGTTTGTTCCTCCGCCTCCGTGTGTAGTGAACGCGATGAGGTCACGTTCCTGCAAATGTTCCCCCATCGCGTTTTTTTCGGTGCAAACTTTCTTGCTTGGAAATGCCTCCTGGCAGTGGTCTGGCGCAAAATAACATGTCCCCTTGTTCGCTGCGCAGTACGTATTCGAAATGGCGAGGGAAAACGTATTCGTATCTGCCTTGTTGAAACAGTTGTCTACTGGCGCGTCCATGTCCCCGCAAATATCCCCCACGATGAACTTCGAGTCATACTTGTGTTTGGTTTCATGCGCCTCCGCCGCGCTTTCCAATTGCGTTGAAACAAGGGACGAACCCGTGTCCCCTTTCCCCGTAGGCATGCGCGCGATGGGCAACAGCGGTTCGTTGTACTTTTCTGAAACATAAAATTGGTCGGATGGGATGGCTACCTGCCTATTGCCTTCAAAGTAGTAGATTCCCGAAAATCCGATTCGTTCCATCGTCGGCATGGGAACTACGTCCACCCCTCCAAGCAGGAGAACGTACTTCGGATGGACGGCATCGCGCACCTTGTCCAGCACTTCCTTCACGGCCTTCCAGTCCCCCAGCTTGTCGGAAGCCAGTCTTGCCCCGAACGACTGCTCCGTTTTCGCATCATCCAACACCACGTACTGCACTCCGAGCCCTTCCGCTGCAAGCGCTTTCGTGTATCGCTGCAAGGCTTTTTCGAACCAGTCATCCGTCTTCAGTTTAGAGGTTGTTGCAATCAAGACATCGGCAGCGCATTGGATGGCCACCTTAAGTTTCTTGCTCTCCTTTTCCGCTCCCGGGACGATGACTTCAATGCCTTCAAACGTGCCGCAACTGTTTTGGCACTTTTCAGGAACAAACGTTACTGGCACGTCGAACCATGTGCCCTTCAA
>SBBD01000164.1 GCA_005239845.1 archaeon
GAGCACGAATAATCCTTTCGAGAGCTCGAAAAACTCGTATTCCTCGTTTTCCTGCACGGAAGAACTCTTGCGGTGCTTGTCCGGCAACACGATGGCGAGGGACTCGCCGTGCTTGAAGAAGCGCATGACAACCCCCAAACAATAGTTGGGCAAAGCCTCTTAAAAACGGTTGTCTTGCAGGCGAGCAAGCGCAGGAGGAGGCAAGTGCAGGGAAAGAAATCGTAGTCGAAGGGAAATCGGGAACACATGTGGGGAAAGGGAAGGACTGGCCCTACAAGAATCACGCGGCCGAACAGGGCAGGCTATTCAAGTTCGGGACTACAAGACGGGTCAAACAGGGGGTCGCAAGTGGTGAACGTGTAGTCCGAACTGAAACTGCAAACGCCGCTGGCGCAGCTCCACACGCGGTAGTGGTACAACGTATTGTCCAACAGGCCTGAAACGACGGCGATATGTAAAGTCTCAAGGGACGGGTTCAGCGTCGTGTTCGAGCCGTACGCGGACGTGAGGCCGTATTCTACCTTGCCATCTGCAGGAATGTCCGTGTTCCAGCTGATGATGGAGGCACGGTACTCGCCTTCTGTGTCCTTCACGTTAGAAATGACGGGAGGGCTGGGAGGCAGCGGCGTAGGCGTCGGGATAATGATGTCCTCTTCCGTTACGAAAGAGTAGTCGTCGCTAAAGCTGCAGAGGCCGCCCGCACAACTCCATACGCGGTAGTGGTACCTCGTGCCCGGCAAAAGGCCGGAAAGTAATTGCTGGTGAAAAACATCTAGCGTGACATTGAGCGAAGTGTTTGAGCCGTAGGCCGTCGTAAGGCCGTATTCGACTTTCGCGTCCGCAGGAATATTCGTCTGCCACCGTACAAGAGCCGTATTCCCTGCAACGGTAGCGCTTACGCTGGAAATGACGGGAGGCGCAGGCGTTGGGGTAGGAGCAGGGGTTCCGGAAGGCGTGGCATAGAGAGGCACGGGGCCTTCCTGGGGCCACACCTTGGCATCGTCAAACGCCACGTGCACGTTGTACGCTTCCAACGAGACTTCGCCGCTCACGAGGGGAGCGCTGTCCGAGTAAGAAGCTACAGCCACGCCGTCATAGAAGCAGGACACTTCGCTTCCTGAAACAGCAATGGCCAACGCGTGCCAGTTGTCATCCACGGTAATAAAGCCGCTGTCCAAGGAAGAAGAGGAAGACTGGGAGGAATAGCGCAGGAGCTGCATTTGGCCTGCCGCCGTGGCATAGCAGGTATAACGGGCCATGCTACCCGAATTCAAGCGCGCGCCCACGCCTGCAATCCAGGAACTCGCGCCCGAGCGCTTCTGGAACTGGACTTCGAAAGCGTAATTGTACCAGTCGGGGCTGCCCGTGTAGGCCAGCTTGAACTGCGTCCCCGTGTCGGACTGCAGCATTTCCGCGTTCTGCGAGGTCCACGTTCCTCCGGAGAACTTCCACTCGGAAACGTCGTCGAACGTCTCGAAGAACAGGTACGGCTTCGTGAAGTTGAGGAACGTGCTGAGCGACTGCGAAGTCTTCTGCGTGGTCTGGGGGAGCACGTTGCCTCTCACGAGCAGGAAGACCAGCGCCACGAACAAGACGATGCTGACTACAATAAACAAGTATTCTGCGGAAGTCTGCCCCCGGCGTAGCTCCGCAGATTCCTGCCTGCGACTCTCCTCCGGCATGAAAAAAGTAATGCGGGAAGGCTATTTAAAAGCGCTTGCCGAGGCTCGGCGAACGGCGAGAAAATAAAAACGGACTGCAGAAGAGGGGACCCCGCACGAAAAATCGAGGAGGAAAAGCGGGGTAGCAGCTCATGTAAAGGGTCAGCAGGGAGCGGTCTCGCAGGCTTTGACGTCGTCGAAATATAGCGGAAAGCCGTAACCATACAAACCGAACGTTCCATTGGAAAAGGTGTCGTCTATTAAGCTGCCCAAATAGTTGGAATTGAAGTAATACGAAAAGTTGTTGCCATAGGCGTCTACACGTAACGTGAAGGGAGTATTGACCGGTATGGAAAAGGGTAGCGAGTCAAGCACCGTAGAAGCAGGGTTATACTTTACAAGGTAAAACCAGCCCGCGGAAGAAAAATAGGCAGCATAATAATGCGTCGAGTTTTGGGCCCTGAAGGCCAGCCCCATCCACTTAATGCCGCCCACATATCGTGTACGGGTTGAGTAGGAAAAGTTGGTTGCAAAAACTTCAGACAAAGAGGAGCATAAGGCGCCAGACGTTTTAACGTACTCCGCGTTTTGCACTTGCCAGGTGCACGTTCCTACAGGAGTAAACACGTTGGTGTCTCCGTCGTCGAAGTTTTCGTAGAGCAGGTAGCTTTTGCCGTACACGTTAAGGAAGTTTCCTGCCTGGTTGGCGACGCGGTTTCCTCCCGTGCTGAACGCGCCTCCCCGCAAGGCGAGAAAGACGATGACGACGAACACGAGCGCCCCCGCCACCAAGAACACGTATTCGAGGGAGGTCTGGCTGCGTTGGTCCGGCTTCTTTTTCATCTTCAGCTTCCTCTTCCCGGAGTAACCCATGAA
>SBBD01000151.1 GCA_005239845.1 archaeon
AGTTCAACTATTTTTTCTCGGGCGGACAGTTCTTCTCGAGAGCGCAAATGAAGTCCTTGTGCACCTTGGCATTGCTGGCCGCCAACCCGAAGATGCGCTTGTTGAGGTCAAGGGGAGAACCGTCCAAGTGCGTCGCCTTTCCTCCCGCCTCTGCTACCATGAGCAAGCCGGCCGAGCAGTCCCAGATGAAGATCGAGTTTGCGAAAAAGGCGTCAAAGCGGCCTGCCGCCAAGTAGCACAAGTCGATGGCGACGCTTCCCAGCGTGCGGAAGCGGTGATGAAGCGCCAAGGGCTCCTCGATCGCCAGGCTGGTTTCCACCAGTTTCTTGTCCGGCTGGCGTTCCACGGCAATCACCAGGTCGTAAAACCGGTTTTTTCCGGAGACGTGCAAGCGTTTCCCGTTCAAGAACGCGCCTTTCCCTCGTTCCGCGAAAAACAATTCGTCCAGCAGGGGCAAGTACACGCCCGCCAGTTCCACTTTCCCGTTTTTCTGAAGTCCTATCGAGGTGCAGAACAAGGGGTTTTCGCGCGCAAAGTTCGACGTGCCATCAATGGGGTCGATGACCCACGTGTAGCCGTCATAGGCCTCCTGCTGCCGCGTAGGCTTCGTGCCCCAGTGCGAGGTATAGCCGCTTTCCTCGCAGATGAAGCGGTGGGGAAGGCCCGCTTCCTTGACGCGCTGGAAGACCAGTTTTTCCACGGCGTGGTCGGTGCTCGTCACGATGTCGCGGGGCTTCTTGTAGCGCACGCTCTTTCGTTTGTGGAAAGAATCGCGCAGCAACTCGCCGCATTCTTTAGTAAGGGAAAGCAGGAGCGCCTTGTGCGAGGGCATGCAAGGAATAGGCAAACAGGATTTATAATAGTGTTTAAGGCGGAGGTGCCGTCCTCGTTTCTCGTCGCGGGAGAGCACATAAAAGCTTAAAAAGCCATGCGGATATATTCGTGCGATTACACTTTCAGGTGATTGAAATGGGCGTTTTCTCTTCTTTGAGCAAGGCACTCGGATTCACGCGCGACATTAACGTGGAAGAGTTCATGAGCGCCGCGGAAGCGGAAGAAGTCGACTTGATGCATTCGGCAGCAGACTTTTACGTCAAGCCTATCGCCCTGCAGGGGGACGCGGACGTCAAGGCCGTACAGGAGGAGCTCACGCAGAAAAACATCGTGCTCTTGAACTTTTCGCCCATCATGCGCAACCCCACGAAGCTCAAGGCCATCGTGGCGGAATTGAAGGCGTTCACGAACGGCATCAACGGCGACATCGCACGCATCGACGAGGACAAGATTTTGCTGACGCCGCACAACGTGAAGATCGTCAAGAAGCGCAAGATCTAGGGTCGCAGCAATTATTCCCTACCTTTTAGAAGATTACGGCCCCTAGACTTCCGTATGCTGGAACGACTGAAGCTCTCCAGGTTAGAGGCCCATCCGCTCACCCGGCCCCTGCATTGGGAGGTGTTACGCTATCTTTTACAGGAAAGAAGCAGGCCCCTCCGCCTGCTAGACCTAGAAGAACTCATTTCGAAAGACTACCGATACGCCTACATTGGAGGAACCCATCCGGAACAAAAAGCACGAATCGCTGCAGAGGAAATGGAAAAAATACACGGCCAACCGGTGGACAGGGAGACTCAGCTGGAAGCCGAACGGGCAGCCCGCTTGTACGCGTTACTCTATCCCTTCCTTGAGGCGCGCATCGTCAGCATAAGAGGATTCCGAGTTTATCCCAGCCTGTCGAGCATCATTCGAGGCCGTTGGCCCCTTTCCGTCACGTGGAAGCCTGGAAACATGAAGCCTTCCCAGATTTTTGAACAGCCAATAAAGCTGTTGGTGGATGCAGAAAAAGTAAGGCGATGGATCGCCAATCGAAAAAGAGCCTAGTTTATCTTCCAATAAACTTTTTCAAGTGCAGCTGATGCTTCTTGTCCAGTTTCGGTTTTCGAAGGAGCTTGTGTTTGCCTGCATGCCGGCTTTTGGGCAACTGCCGCTTGAGGAAGCTTTTCAGTCGCTCGATGGCCTCGTTCGTGATCACTAAATTGAAGTTGATTTCCGGCAAGTCCGATTGCTCCTGCTCGCTGTATGCGGAAAAAAGCAGGAAGCCGCCGAGGTCGGAAAGGACGACGAAGAAGGGGGCGTCCTGGGGGTTCGAGATGTGCTTGACGCCCTCGAACGGATGCGGGGAACGCGTGTTGAGTTCCAGCCATTCCTCCTCGTTTTCCCCGAAAGAAAGCGTGCTCACGGCCAGCGCTTCGGAGCCCAAGTGCTTGTAGAAATAGGAGTAGAGGGTTTGGTCAATAACGCCGAGAAACAAGCCCTTCCAAGGCTTGGAGAACGCCTGCAGTCTTACGGAAATGGGCTTGCCGACATAGCGCGCGTACAAGAGCGGCGTGTTGAGCGCCAACGGGTAGAAGAAATCGTCTTCCTCGCGAAATAAGTGGGAATACGTGCTCTTGTGCACCAGAAACAGTTCCACGCCAACCCCCCACCCTTACCAGAAGTCGTCCCGTTTAAATACGTATGTTTTGGAGTGCACGACAAAGGACGAACAGCACCCCATTTAAAGAAAAAAGAGAGAACATACGTACGTGAGGACTGGCTAGGGGAAGGAAAAATAGGGAAATGGCCAAAGGGGCAAATGAAGGAGCGTAAACAGGAGAGGGAAGGAAGGCAAATGGAGTCCAACAGCCGCGCATTTTCAGAAGAGGAACTCGAGCAAGAGGCTAGCCGGCTCCATCATGCGTTGTCCCACCTGCACTGGAGCAGGGAAACGTGCAAAGTGTATGCTCCTCTGACGCTGGAAATCCAGAGGCTGAAGAAGGAAAAGAATGCCGTTATTCTCGCGCATTCCTACCAGACTCCGGACCTCATCTACGGCATCGCGGACTTCGTGGGCGACTCCTACGGCTTGAGCGTGGAGGCTTCGCGCACGAAAGCCAGCACCATCGTGTTCTGCGGCGTCAAGTTCATGGCGGAAACCGCAAAAATACTGAATCCGACGAAGCGCGTGTTGTTGCCTGCCCCGGATGCGGGGTGCTCCTTAGCCGAATCCATTACTGCCAACGACGTCCGACAACTTCGTTCTCTACACCCAGAGGCGGGAGTGGTCTGCTACATCAACACGGACGCGGACGTCAAGGCGGCGTGCGACGTCGTTTGTACTTCCGCGAACGCGCTCCAGATCGTGGAAAGGATGCCGCAAAAGAAAATCGTTTTCCTGCCCGACGAGTTCATGGCAAAAAATTTAGCGAAGCAGACGAAAAAGGAAATCATTGCGTGGAAGGGAAAATGCATCGTGCACGAGGAGTTCCATGCGGAAAAAATAAGGGCGGTGCGCGAGGCGTACCCACAGGCAAAGATTCTGGTGCACACGGAATGCGCTCCCGACATCGTGGAGCTAGCGGACTTGGCGGGCGGCACGACGGACATGGTGAAATACGCGAAGGCCTCGGAAGCCCACGAGTTCGTGCTCGTGACCG
>SBBD01000038.1 GCA_005239845.1 archaeon
CCTTCCCCAAAGCGTTTCAGGTTTCTAGCCCATTCCACGTTTAACTGATAAGCGCCCTTATCCGACTTTTCGACCACCGACTGTTCCACCAGCTGCACCAACGCCTTGTGCACGCCCTGGTACGTAAGCTTCGTCGAAGGCTCTTGTTTGAGGATCTTGTTGTAGATCTGCTTGGCAGACAAGGGAAACTCCTTGCTGAGCACGCCCACCACAAGAGACTTCGCGTCCTTGCCTCCGGAAACTAAAGGAACCCCTTCCCCTAATGACAAAGGCATACCAGCCACGACAACGAATCGCCTCCAACTCCAAAAAGCACTACTAGCTGCAGACGAATATAAACGTTTTCATGAGTTCGGTTTTGTCTCACGTCTGTGGAGCGTCTGAAACTGCAAGATTGCCGTTTCCTCGTAGCGATGGTTTTCAGCGGGTTTGAATGCCTACGTCTAACGGAAGCCTCCGCCAGCTTTACTCTCAGTTCACTCGTGAGACAAAACCCATGAGTTCGATACTGCAAGATGCGGCAATGGCTAGAGACAAGAAACAATGAAATGCGGCAGAGGAGCACGCTAGACCGGTTCCGTTCTTACGACAAGAGTACCTGCCACGACGTCTCCGAGGCGCTGTCGATTAACAGCAAAGGCGCACGCATACACGTCGTAGAAGAAAACCGCCATAGACGCCACGGCAACCAAGAAAAGAGGCGAAAAATAAATGCCCAGCATTAACCCAAGGTAGAGCACAATCTCGTACTGCAAGGCATTCCGCAAAAACGCTTGCCTCCAAGACAAGGAGTTTCCTTCCCTTGAAATCACTTTCAAGCCCAGCAACCGCTTTCCAACCGTCTTTCCCCACATTTTTTCCTGCTGTGCATAGTAAACGACGAGTACAAGCGCCCAACCAAAGAAAACGAGGGGAAGGCTTCGGAAATCCTGCGTATAATAACCGTAAACCGTCTGCACGACGGGAGTCGAAGCCAACACTAAAACGAATATTGCCACGAAAAAAAGGAAAGCACCAACGAATCAATACAGTAGGCACCGACACGCCGCCAGAAGGAAACTGTTTTTGCGTTCTTTACTTCCACCCATTTTCACCCAGTGCCCATTACGTAGAAGCTGAAGAAAAACGTTTGAGGGCTTTCAGCTCGGCTTCAGATTCTCTCAACACTAGTTCAAACTCTGCCTTGACGGGATTCTCGTCCGACAAAAGCATGACATACGGCAAAAGTTTTTTGGCACCTTCGATGAGTCCTTTTGCGCCTTCATAAAGGCCAATTCGAATTCGCCCACGCAATCCTTTTCCATATGCTGGTTCCATGTTGGCAGCTATGTCCAGAATCCCCCTTTCAGGATCTGGGATTAACTCAAGGGTTATGCCGTTCTGCTCAGCCATTGTGAAGACATGCTTTTTTCCTTTCTTGAAGGTTGGAATCGCTTTTAAGATGGCAACCCAGTCACCTTCCATCCAGTCAGTGTAGCTAATGGAATTGTTTCCGTCAGGACGAACGCCCGTGAATGTAAATGACCCATATATGAAATTATTTGAGCGAAAATCTTGGTCACCGGGAACATCGAAGTGGATCTCCAGCCTTTTTGCCGGAATTTCCCCAAGCTTGATTTTGTAAGGGTCTAAACTAAAATAATTGGCAAGTCGTTCGAATTCATTAGTATATTTCGAATTTGACCTAGAGAACGGCTCTCGTAATAGGATAGCGGTTTTTCTTGCCCATAAAATCGTGTAGGCTTTGCTGTTTTGTATGTATTTTTTTCCGTACTTTGAAACAATGGTTTCACCGAAAAGGTTAATCTGATATATCTGGCTAAACCTTTGGCCCAACGAAAGAGCATACGGATTTAAGTCCCGATATCCGAATGGAAGTCCGGGCCCATACCCATAAACAATTTCAAAATTTAATGCAATTTTTTTCAGCAAATCGAGTAAAAATCCAGTGTATTTGTTTGACCTTGCGGAAATGGTCTTGAAGTCAGGGTGGTCACGGTCAAACGGATTGTTTAGAAATTCCATTGGCAAGTCGATTTCGATGAGAGCATACTCGCTGTCAGTTGTCTTTCGGAAGCGCGAAGGAAGCAACATTCCCTTCCAATAGATCGGATAACTACCTCCTTTCTCGAAGTCGTTAGAGGAACGGCCTAGTTTAACGAATTGCCTAGCAAACTTTTTCACATCAAAGCGCTTACTCTTAAAAACAAGAGTCAAAGTGTCGTGTAAGTTGTTGTTCAATGTGGAAGCCACCCTCCTTGAATATGACTATAAACATCAACTGCCGGGCCAGAAAGCGGATAAGCGGTATGCACGTATCCACTCGGCGTAACAATTACTAGCATTTTATTGATTCCGTATTTATTTGCGTCATATTCTATTTCAATTAAGCCGTTGGGCTTAAATAGCCTAGGCCTGAAGGCCTAGGATTTTAGTATGCCGCCAGTGTGCGCTGGCGGGGGTCGTTGTCTTCTCTGACGTAGCGGGAGACGGTTGCGAGGTTGGCGTCGCCGACGCTGCGGTGGAAGTAGGCGCGGCCCCAGAAGTGGCCGCGCGTGTAGCGCAGGCGGAACTTGGGTTCAAAGCGAAACAAGTCGTAAGTGGATGCTCCTTTGAGGAGCATGGCGGCTCGAGCTGGCGACATGGTCGCCGGCAATTCTGCGACCACGTGCACGTGGTCGCTCATCACGCCAACTTCCAGCAAAGCGAAC
>SBBD01000157.1 GCA_005239845.1 archaeon
CTCTCGAAGCGCTGCACCTCCTTTCGCGAAAGTCGGACAACCTCTTTGGCAGCATGACGCCCCCTCCGGCAGCCTCTGCGCGGACGGCGGCTGCAGGAAGGAACGGGTTCTGATCGCGCAACAGGAATCTAGTTAAGAACCGGGAAAACAATGGAAAAGAACAACGACGCTGCTCTTAGCACGATGAGCTATGGGGTGTCAAGTGGTGCAGTTGGGCTTGGGCGCAGTCGGAGTGATGGGAAGATTTGGTTACCTCAGACGAACCGCGAGGGGGAGGCTCACAGCCCGGACGGCGAGGGCTTTGAAATCGAACTTTGTGAAGCTATTCGAGTTGGACCGTTCGCTCGACGCCGCCCATCTGTACCACGACCCCGGAGCTCGTGTGGTGAAAGTGGATGGAAAGTTGCCAAGGTTGGCAGAGGAAGGAGCCGTCTTGACTTCGAGAAACGGGTATATCGTCGCTGGTTACCTCTCGCTTCGTGAGATCGATGCGAGCGGTGTCGCCCGTGGCAGATTCAACGTTGATCCGGTGCCGGTCAGGAAACGGACGGAACGTGAGGCCGCCGATTTCAAATGGTGACGCGATTGAGCCGGGAAAGACGCGGCCCACGGCGGCCTCAATCGTGGGAACGGAAACGGTCGTCATCGAGCTAGGAAGACCGTCGATGTCGGTCAGGCCGCGCAGTTCCGGTAGTTCGGGCCCTAAATCAGCGCTAGACCATCCATTGGATAGAAGTTCGTGGTCTGCTTCCGCCTGATGTTCTGTAGCGGTAGCCTGCAGAGTGGCTCTCTTTTCCGAATCCGCAAGTGCCCGCTCTCGTTGTGCCTGCCGAAGTTTGCAGCGGATCCATCGCTTCTTTGCAAATGTCACCTGGTCAGGAGTCGCTTCCCTGTCGGCCTTTAGTCGTTCGTAAAAGACAAGCGCATCGATGTCCTTCCCAGCTCTCTCGATTGCCGCACCAGCGATGATGGCCGGGAGAACGGCGCGCCATTTGCGCCACGAAATTTCGTCGACCAGCAAGTGACGGCGTAGAAAATCCGCGACGTCACGGGCGGTACCCCAGTTCAATAATGGGGACCGGGCAAGGATCGGAACCGTCCGTGTGAAAAGGACGTTGTGGTCTTGAATGGCATCAAGCAATCGTTTCCGTTGGGCGCCGGTCAGGTGGGCGAGCCTATTGTCTTTGTAGGGGTGGGCGGAGGGGCCTTCGCCGCGCGTCGTTCGCTTAATCGTGGGCAGTGAAGCTCCCCCGTCCAGGCACAGCGCCAGTATGTAATCGAACGAGCCCTTGTCCGCAGCGGTGACAAGGCATTGCGCTAGTAGGACAACAATGTCATGGGAGCTAGTGGTTTCGTCGGCGAGGAAAGCCGCGAGACATTCTTCGGTGCGCGCCAGGTCACCGGCAGTTCGGAACCAACGGGCAGCTTCGATTGTGCGCTTCTCGCGGTGCAAAAAGTCACCTAGGTGTTTAGCTTCGTCCGGGGGGATGTGTGCCGGATCGCTCTGGTAGCGCCTGAGTATGAGCTCGGCCTTGGCGTCGCGGTAAAGTTCGTTAGCGGTTTGGTCTGCGAGGACCGTGAGAACATCGTCAAATTGCCCGGCGCTGTAAAGCACTTTAGCAACGAGCATTGAATCGAAGGTTGCCCCGTTGCGCTGGAGATCGGAGACTGTCGCCGCCAGCGTGTGCCAAGTCGCAGGAGCGGCTTGTTCCGGCCGGATGGATGTTGCTTTGCGTAGCGCCTCCCTGATGGCTTTCTGCCAGCTCAGGGACAGGAACTCCAAATGGAATTGATCGGTGTCGCGGATACTGGCGCTAACGTGTTCGAAGACCCGGAGGACGGCTTCGACCGAGGGGTTCGGCTCGGTAAGGAAGACGGCAATGCGCGATTCCAAGGTCGCTGCGATTTCCGGACGTGCCTCGGAGAGGGCTCGCACGTGGGCGAACAAGGCACCCTCCCAAAAGGCGCGGAGTGCATCGGCATACATTGCGGCGCGCTGAAAGCGTTGGCCGCTGTCCTCGTACTTCTCCTCGTATCGATCGGCAAACGCCCGGCATTCCTCGGCCTTTCTGGGTTCCTTTAGGTTGCTATATTGGATTGCGGCCTGCCGCAGGAAGTACGGGTCCCGATCCCTCTTGCCCTTTTCTTCGTATCGTTCAGCGATGTCGCGCGGGTTGTCACGGTCTTCGTCGGACCAGTGGTCGTCCAGTCCCCTGAGCATGACTGTGATGCTGTCTCGCCAGGCGTCGCCGTTGTTGGGTAACAGGTGCATGAGGCTGAGTAGGTAGTCCTCATCAACCGCGAAGCGCCACAGCCCCGATAATGCCTGCTCGGTGTCGACGACGAAGAGCCGCTTTCGGGCCCGACTTGCGGCGACATACAGGGCGTTGAGGAAGTATTCGAGTGGGAGTGTAGCATCGCGGTCAGGGTCTTTGGACCCGGGTCGGGCGGTCAATTCGCGCTGCAGGAGATTTACCTCAGGGCGTTGGCCGAAGCCGTACAGCAAGACGCGATTGAACTCTAGGCCCTTAGCGCGGTTGGGGCTGAGGACGTTCTCAGGCGTCCCCTGTTCGTCGAATTTGACCCAGGAAGCGAGAAAGGCACTATTACGTACGAATGTCTGCTCCTCGCCTTCTTCGCATGGGACAATGATGACGACGTCGGACTTTTGCCGGAGCCTGTTCAGCAGAGCCGGATCGCTTTCGGCGAAGAAAGCGGGCATTGCGGAGGTACGTTCGAGACGCCAAGCGGTCTGGGGACGTAATGAGGGAATCGCCAGTGCGGCCGCGCGGACGGCTTGAATGGTATTGCAAAAGCGCACGATATTCTTGGTGGAACGGTAATTGAAGCTCAGTTCGTGATAATTGAGGTGCGGGACAGCGGATCGCTCTTTGAAGCGATGAAGAGAGCAGAGAAGCCGCTCCGTGAACCCCGCCTTGATTGCTTCCCAGCGGAAGCCAGTGGGGTTCAGTGTTTGGAAGGGGTCACCCGCGAAGGCCAGCGGGACACGTCGAATGCTTTCCGGCTCAAGGAAACGATTCGCGAACAGACATAGCCGGTAGATGGCCTCGAGTTCGATGCGTGTGAAATCCTGAGCCTCGTCGCACGCGATGGCGGAGTGCTGAGCGGTGAGCGCTGCGTTGTCGAGCAGGAACCTTACGAGGTCTTGGTCGTCCCAGAAACCCTGCTCCTTACAGAGGGGCCGATACCAAGAAGCCCAGACCTTCTCATATACGTCTTGGAACCGGTCGTGGGAAACGGTACGCTCGTCCCGCGGGAGCGCCAGATAGTCATCATGATCAGTTTCCCCTTCGAGGCTGATGCCCTTGACGTAGCTTCGGATGACATGCCAGGAAAGCTGTGGACCGAAATCGCGGATGGCGCGAGGTTCCTTTCCGAAATGTTGTAGCCAGAGCGTTCGGAAAACCGAGTAGGTGACACGCCAGTCGCGGCGGAAAGACGTAGTCGCGACTTTCCTGTCCAGCAACGAGTAGAAAAAATCATGGAAGTGACAGAAGGAGTTCGGCAGCTGTTGGAGAGCATCGTCCGTGTTGGCGCCCGAATCCCGAAGGAGCATGTTGGAGTTCGCGGTCAGGAGGCTTCGCACGACACGCTGTGCAACCTTAAGGAGCTCGGAGCTGCTGGCAAAATAGAGCGGGCGCGAGCCCTCACCGCCATGGACGCGAAGGTTCGAAAACCATGCAGCGTACTGGCTCGCGAACAGGTATTGAAGGATGGTTGATTTTCCACTGCCAGCGCGTCCGTTGATGAAAAGCGGATAACCGGACGCTCCATGTCGCGTGGAATCCAGGATCGTGGCCTCTTCGGGCGACAAAGCAAGGTTGGCAAAAGGTTCTTTCTCGACCGCTACCCAGAGATCGGGATCATAGCATATCAGGGAGGGATAACTCCGGGCGCTGGCTCGCATGACGGCTTGGGGACCATCCTGTCGGACCAAGTTGTCCCATTGGTTCACGGTGTGTTTAATGCGCTCCTCGGGTGGGTCCAACAGGGCGGAAAGCAGGACCAGCCAACGTTTCTCTGGAAAAAAACGGAAGACGATTTTTAAGTCTGGACAGCGGTCCACAACGGAGAGGTACGCGTCGGGGTCGGCGTCGAGAATCTTCGAAATCGTTTCCGGGATGAGAACTAAGCGGCTTGCAACGCGCTGCTCCGCGATGGATTCAATCCAATCGGGCGTCTCGAAGACGAAGACGTCGTCAGTTTGGGTTGGAATGCCATGACCCCAGAGGAATTGAACTTCGCTAGACGAGGGTGGGGGCGGTGGGGTTGGCACCGGCGTCTTGAGGCGCTGGTCCAGCCACTGGGAAAGGTCGGCGTTTTTCAGTGCACGTTGAACGAATCCTTCGGCATAATCGGCCGCATCTTTGACAAGCTTATCGTATTCATGGCTCCCTCGAACGAGGACACGCAGGAGGAAGACGACGAGGTGATCGCGGATGTTTTTATCTGCGGCCACTAGCCGATTGCCGTATGCGACCATTTTTTCTTGGTGAGGCACGGCTTTGGCCAGCGATCGAATGTTCCAGTGGATTGCGCAGCCTCCACATCGGCGGCAAACTGCTCTAGCTTGTGGAGCGGAATGCCCATCCTGCTGGCGTCCTCGCGCACCTGCTCAGTGATGTAGACGAAAAGAGCCATGACTAATCGCGTCCGGGTGCGGAGCAGGTCAGCGGAGAGGGGACAATGGAGTGTGGCGCCTTGCTCCACGGGTTGCCATGGAGTTGGGCCTTGCCTGACCGGTGGCGTTCGATGTCGATCCGCCGGCCAGTGCGAAAGAGTGGATCGGTCGTTGGCAATCGGCTGCTTTGCGGGCGCCCGACGAATCGTCGCGTCAGGTTTGTACCCAAATTCTCAACGCAGGGCTCTCGTTCGGGGCGGCCCACGGTGCCACCCCGAGCCAAGATTGGCCCTGGATGTTTCCCGTTCGCGTTCGATGTTTGGTATCCTGAACCCAAGGCCCCTTGCCTTTCAGGAAGCGCGTCGTGCGTAGCACGATCAGGGTTGGAACACGCGATCAAGAAAGCCAACCAGAGTGCGAAGGCACGCGAGAATTGTCTCTGAAGGCCGATGTTTGGGCAAGGGCTCGTGGATGGCTGCCGGAGTAGCCGCCGTTGGCTCGGTTGGCGGGGTAACGGGTTGGTGGAGGACGCCGACGAAACGCGGCGAGCTTGGATCGTAGGGTGTCGTGGAGGGAGCCGTGGTTTTCGGCTTTGGTGAAGGGTCCGGCAGAGACCCTAACCAACCGGGCTCGGGGTGGGGTACGGGGATGTTATTCGTGAGACGAACAGCCGTGCTGTTTCAACCACGCCGTTAGCGCGGCCTCGACGATGGCCTGCTGGGTATAGGGTTCATCGTAGTGGAGGGACCGTTCAATGGAAGCGCGGCGCAGCGCATGGGCCAGGGAGTGTTGGAGTCGGACGGTAACGGAGTGCATGGCCCGTCCGTGAGAAGAGCGCGCGGGATTCGTGGACCAAGGAAGCGCGCTGACACGCGGGGGCGTTGGTCCGGTTCGTCCGCCCAGTTGGGCGGTGGCTGCGGGCAGGTAGGGGGGCACGGACGAGTCAACGTGCTGCGGCGAGGACCCCGGGCGATGACCATTGTTGAGGAATGTTCTCTGTTGCGAGGTGAGGGTTTCGAGCGTCGTTCGTCGTTCGTGCATAGGCGTCAATCTCCTCCAGCAGTTTGAGCATCTCGGCGGCAGCCTGCCTGCCTCGCGGGCCCATCGTCCAGACTGCCGTGCGTTGCCCCGCGGCGTCGGCCGTGGCTTCGCGCAGGCGAAGCACGGTCTCGCACACCGGAAGGCCGAGGCAGTGTATGGCCTGGCGGGCATCGCGCGTGAGCAGGTATCGCTCGCCTCGCACTCGAGCCATGACGAGGTGGGCGTCGGGAATGGATCCGCCGCGAACGCGGCGGGCGTTGACGAGCATTCGAACCGTTTGCGCCGTGGACTCCAGTTCCGGGACGGTGACGCCACAGGGAATCAATACGTAATCGGCGATGAGCAGCAGCGCCCGGGTGCTTTCCGCCAGGCTGGCCGGCCCATCGGCGATCACGATGTCGTGAGCCGGCCGGAGTGAGGCGGCCAGCTCCAAGATCGCGTCGGCTGCTGTCTCGGTGTGAACGGCCATCCTCCACCCAGCGCCGTGGATCCATCGTGAGGACGACGACTGACCATCCGCGTCGATGAAGGCCACGTGCCGGCCCCGTTCGACGTGCCAGGCAGCCGAGTGCACGGCCAGCGTAGTCTTGCCCACGCCGCCCTTCTGATTCACCACCGCGAGGATCATGGATCGACTATCGAATGAGAGCGGAGATCCCGCAAGCCTGTTTGTGGACCGGCGGGGCGGTTCGCTTGTCCTGGGGCGCGCTGGCCAGCATGTATGCTTGCTTGCAGGGAAGCGCGGCGGCGGTCCAAGAAAAACCTTGCGCGATTCGATGGATCCCGTATCCTGCGATCGAGAATCGAAATAAGACCCGAGCGACCCGAACGGGAGAGAGATCCGGCCGGTTCGCGCGGGTGGGAGAGAAGAATCGGGGAAGATTTCGGACTCAGCTACGAATGGCGACCGGACGTTGAAAATAAGCGGGGCCGCGTGCCAAGGCACGCGACCGTAGGTTATTCAGCGTGAACACCTGAATCCTACCACGACCGTACCCGGCGTCAAGGACAATGATCACATTTCAACCGGCGTATTTACCGGTAACACACTGCGTGAATCTTCCTCGACGGAAATTGCGGATTGGCTCAGGGGGGTCCGCAAACATCGCAGGAGGATTATGCAGGCGCTTGCTCAAGCGACGCCCAGGCAGACGAGAGGCGTCGCCAAACCGGAGGGGGGATTTCGAAGCGTAACAACACAACAGATTTGCCGAATCTGGTCGGCTTGGCGGATAGGGATGCTATCCAAGTTCCGGGATGTCCGAGTGTACTGGGCGCTCCACGAAATCGCGGAGAGGCGTGAGGCGGCGTGCCGTCGACAGGAGTCGGTGTCACGGGGACCACGGCGCATTCGGTTAGATGCAAGCGCCGTCGCGATGGAGATCCGGCGGCTGACTGCGATCCAGACGCTTTCCGCGATTCGGTCATCGCTGCGCCGCCTGGAGCGGGCGGGGCTGGTGACGGTCAACGGCGATGGGATCGGTTTTGTGCGGCGCGAAGAAGTGGAGGTTGGAGACCTGGATCAGCTGACACACGCCATGGCGAGCCGGATTGACCATCGTGAAGCGGTCCATACTCGCACTGTTCGCATCCCCCGGCGGACCTTGCGGTATCTGGCCTCGTGCGGTCGCCCCGCCGTCGTGGCGACGATGCTCGGGGCCATGATGCGCTCGCTCTGGGTGCGACGGGGTCGACTCATCACGGCGGGCTCCTGGTCGGTGGGGTTCGTGGCGACTGTCTTCGATGTACATGAGCGGAACGTGAAGCGGGCTCGACGGTTTCTACTGGAGAGTGGCTGGTTGACGCCTCTTGAGGCCCCCAGTTGGCACGTCAACCGTTACGGAGTGAGGGCAAAGATCAACGTGGCCTGGTCGGGCAGGAGGCGCTCGCCTGAGGGCTTCTGCGTGCGGGGCCGCGGTATTTCCGAATCGCCACCCCCTACGGCTCGTGACCACACCAGTTCGCCACCCCCTATCAAGAAACAGTATCTCCCTTCGGGATCCAAGAACCAGTATCCCGCCTCGGGCGGCCGGTCTGGTGTTCGCAAGCGAACGGGAAGAGTGTCCACGCCGACACTCCAGCACGTGGGTCCGGAGGACCTTCGCGAGACAGAGCGGCTCCGTATGCTCTTCCGCGAGGGCGTTGCTTGTGGCCTGTTGGGGGATTGTCCCGCCGATGAGTTGCGTTTCTTCGCTGCGGCCGAGCATGCCCGAAGGCACGGTACGCTCAACCCCTGCGGGCTCTTCGTGGCCCTGGTCCGCGGAAATCGTTGGAGTTTCCTCACCCAGGCAGACGAGGACGCTGCCCGGCGGCGCCTGGTCGCGGACCAACCGGCACACCGCTCGGAAACTCGACGATCATCCGGACCGCGTTCGGAATGTTCGGCGCTCATTTCACCCGACCCACGCGTGAATCGCCTGATCGCACGAGTGGCGGGGCTCCGGTCGATTTCCGAGTCTGTTCACGCCGGAACTTCAGAGTACTGGCGGCGGGTGCATGCGCGTTGCGCGTAGCCGCCGGCCGTGGCAGACTCCAGATCATGTATGCCGGTGCGTTATTGTTTCTGGTCGTTGCGTTGCTGGTTTCCTACACCTGGGAACATCCCAACCACGTTGCCTACGGCTTTCTCGCTTGGATGGGTCTTCGTGCGTTGCGTTGACGTCGAAAAGACGCGCTTTGCGCTCAACATCTCCGCATTGGGCCTGCGGCGCGGCACCCGATCGGCCGTCGCTCACCCTACGGGGAGACGAGCGCCAGCGAACTTGGCGACGGCCGAGCGGGTGCGACGTAGGCCGGGCCTCATAGCGTAAGGTGTAGCAGACAGGGTACAAAAGTTGTCGTAATCGTCGTAGTCTTTCTTTTTGCTTCTTTTTCTTTCTGTGAAGTGCTGTGA